>CAZSON010000069.1:0-1416 GCA_964608375.1 uncultured Desulfobacter sp.
TCCAATTTCAGCTCCTTGCGAAAGGCCGCTACTGTCTCCGGCAAAGCGTTTTGTCCCAAAATAGCCTCGGCCAGATCTCCGGGCAACGCCTCCACTCCGACAAAAATTAAAACCGAGATAACGATCATCGTCACCAGACCCAAGGCCAAGCGCTTGAGTACTAAACTGATAATTGTATTCATTTTCCTATCGCTTTATAAGGTTGAATCATATGTGATAACAATTCCGGGTCTATCCGGATTTCCGATAGCAAATTTAATAAATGATTACAATTGGTTAAATGAATCCAGTCGAAAATGCGTACAATTTCAGTACCTGCCTGATTTTGTAAACAATTTGAAGTTGGGAAACTCGGATATAGCCACAGCTCCCTCCACCCGTAACGGTATCGAAACAGATGGAGGGAGTCGGGTCTAATATTTCTGGATCAGAACCGCGATATTAGACGAACCACCAGCGTTCGGCATTTCTCATGCCATCCAGAGCCATGTGCCCTGAGATAGGTCCATGTGTCACCTTAGCTGAACTGGCTTCAACCATCTGGTTGAACATGGGCACAACAGTTCCGCCGTCATTTCTGCATATTTCCTGCATCTCCTCGTACATCTTCCTGCGTTTATTTGTATCCAGCTCTGCTCTTGCGTCTATCAGCAGTTTGTTAAAACGATCATTTTTCCAGTGGGTATCATTCCAGGGGGCCCCATCTGAGTATGCAACTGAGAACATCATATCTTCAATGGGACGTCCACCCCAGTAACACATGGACCACTCTTTTTTCATCCAGACATTGCTCCAATACCCGTCATCAGGCTCCCGGACAACATTTATGTTGATGCCTGCTTTTTTTGCCTGTTCCTTTATGAGGACGGCAGCGTCCACCGCTCCGGCAAATGCGGCATCTGCAGCATGCAGATTAAAGGTATGGTCCAACATGCCCGCTTTTTTCATATAAAATTTGGCCTTGTCCGGATCATATTTTCTTTGCTCCAGGTTTTTTGCATAATATTTATTTACAGGTGCAATGGGATGATCATTGCCGACTTCGCCATAACCGCGTATTATCTGTTTCACTAATGCTTCACGGTTAACAGCAAGCTTTAATGCCATGCGAACATTATTGTCACCGTATGGTGTTTGATCTACCATCATGGGGATGGTGTAGTGTGCTGTTCCCGTTGTTGCTGTGACATTTATCCCCGGCATCTTTTCCATGAAATGTACTGTTTTAAGTTCAACACGATCCATGTAGTGTATCGCACCGGTCTTTAATGCATTTGTTCTGGCATTGGTATCAACAATAGAGAGGGTTTCGATCTCATCAAAATGGGCTCTTCCATCTTTCCAGTAATTGGGATTGCGTTTTGAAAAAGCTCTGACACCAGGTTCCCATTGCTCCAGAATATACCCCCCGGTACC
>CAZSON010000069.1:1516-13342 GCA_964608375.1 uncultured Desulfobacter sp.
TCCCATTCCTTGCCTTTAGTTCCGGCCGGGCAAATGGTTAAGTGATAGTCGCCCAGGATAAACGGAAAATCAGCACTGCCGCCGGAAAGCTCAAAAATAACTTCATATTTTCCGTCAGCTTTAATATTTTTAAGACTTTTTAAATACCCTTTGGCTGCAGATTTGGATTTTTCGCCCAAATGGTGGTTTATGGAAAAAATCACATCTTCTGCTGTCATGGTTTTGCCATTGTGAAATTCTACGCCCTTGCGCAGCTTAAACGACCACACTTTTGCGTCAGGAGTTGAGTCCCAGGACTCAGCAAGTTCAGGGATGGCATTGAAATTGTAATCGATTTCCACAAGATCGTTTCTTATCTGCCAGTTGACGTTCTGGTTCATGTTGGAAGTCAGTGTTGCAGGGTCCATGGAATCAGTGGTTGACCCGCCAGTTATCCCTATTTTAAAACGTCCTCCTTTTTTGGGGGCAGAAGCTCGGGCTGTGCCGCGCATCAGTGCAGGCGATACTGCGGCCGCAAGACCCAGGGCCGTTACGCGCGCGATGAACTCACGTCGGGTGATCGTGCCCCTTGTTAATAAAAGTTCTAACTCTTTTAATGTTGACATGATTGATCCCTCCTATTTAGTTGCCGGAATTTTTAAATCCGGTGGGTTAAAGGTTGAACTATGAAATGCCAACGTACACAGGCTTATATCAAAACCACAGAGTTAACAGCAAAAAAATCAGTACTTTTGTTCTTTTAAAAACTTCAACAAGTTTCATATAAATTAATTATCCAATAGTCAAGGGCTAACCAGTTTTATTCTCAGTTTTGCTCCTCCGGTTGGGCATAATGCCGCATCTTCAACAGGTGATGCGCTTTTCCAGAAGGCCCTTGATTTTTTCAACCAGCAGTGGCACAAATTCTCTGCAATCGTCGATGATCCCATAATCGACCTGTTCAAACACCGGCGATCCGGGATCATTATTTACGGCGACCATAACCTTTGCTCCAACAATCCCGACCATGTGTTGCAGTTCACCAGAGAGCCCCACGCCGATGTAGAGTTCCGGGTTGATCATTTTTCCGCTCTGACCGATCATGGTCTCCAGCTTTGCCCATCCTTCATCCACAACCGGCCGTGTACAGCCCAAAGCCGCATTGAGCACCTTTGCCAGATCGGCTATCTTGCACCACCCTTTAAGGTCGCCGGCACCGGCGCCGCACGCCACCACAATCGGTGCGGACTCAAGTGGGACGCTGTCCGGGTCCTCTGTCACCGTCTCAAGGGTTTGTACCCTGCATGAATTTAAATCCGGCGCCGCTATCATGGTAATCTCACCGGTTCGATTTTCATCCAGATCCGGATTTTCAAAGACACCGGCAGCTACTGTGGCCATCTGAGGTCGTTTTTCCGGGCAGATGATCGAAATGAGACCGCCATAGGCCGGGATTTTGGCATCCAGGAGTTGATTTTCATTGATAACCAGATCTACGCAGTGCGCGGTCAGACCTGTTTTCAACCGGGCCGCCACCAGGGGAGCAAGCTCTCTTCCTGCAAATGTGGAACCGATCAGCACAATTTCCGGGTATCGCTGCTGTGCGAGCTCAACGACAACTTTGGTATAAATTTCCGACTGATACACCTCAAATTCCGGAGTGTTTCCAAAATAGATCCTATCGGCGCCGGCTGCTATCAATTGCCCGGGTTGGTCCTTCAGTTTGTCTCCCAGGAGCACAGCTTCGACCGTGGTTTTCAACTCGTCCGCCAATTTTCGCGCCTGACCGATGAGTTGAAACGTTATGATGGGTATGTGGCAGTCAATCTGCTCGGCAATCACCCAAACCGGACCGGTGTTGTTCTTCATTTTAAGCTGTTTTCCCTATAATAGGCCCTGATCTACAAGCTTTTGCAGCAACCGATCGGCCTTTTCCTCACGAGTACCGCTGATGATTTCAACCTCCCGTTTGCTTTCTCTGATGCCAAGGTCGGATACAATTGTGGGGGATCCTTTGAGACCGACCGATTCCGGGGCCAGATCGAGCTGATCGATCCCCCACTCGGCGATCTGCTTTTTTCTGGCTTTTATGATGCCTGAAAAGCTGAGGCTTCTGGGTCTGTTTATCTCACGGGTAACCGTAAAAACAGCCGGTAGTTTCACCCGAACCAGACGATATCCGTTTTCTACAGAGGCTTTTAACTCCCACCATCGGCCGCTGCATTCAACGATTTCTCTGACCATGGTGACGACCGGTATATCCAAAAATGAAGAAAGCTCAGGTCCCACCCACTCTGTTGCCCCGTCGCTGCTGGCCATTCCGCAGAGAATCAGATCCGGCAGGCCTATTTTCCGGATCCCGGCTGCCAGTGTAAAGGCCGTGGCATATGCATCGGCGCCACCAAACGCCTGATCGGAAAGCAGATACCCTTCATCAGCGCCCAGAGCAAGGCATTCCTTTACAATGTTACCGGCCTCAGGGGGGCCCATACTTAGAACGGCAATATGTGCGTTCAACCTTTTTTTAAGTTGCAAAGAGGTTTCAAGAGCATTTTTATCAAGCGGATTTAAAACCAGCGGAACATCGCAGCGCATCAGGGTCTTTGTGTCCGGATCTATTTTGATATTGCAAGCCTCTTTAGGGTTCGGGACCGCTTTGATGCAGACGATTATTTTAAACATCTATAAAACCCAAAAATTCATATCTCAAGTTTCGCACCTGATATTTTAAGGAAAGTCGCATCAGGCATAGGGTAAAAAGAAATTTTTCTGGAAAAAATTGATGATAATTGCTTTGGCAACGGCACCAAACCTTTAAAGAGTTATCATTCCAGAAGCAACTGATATCACAAAAAAATCCAAACCTTCGCGTGCCTGTGCATAGTGAGTACTTTATGAATTGCGGTTAAAAACGGCTGCTTCATAGTTTTTCCAAAAAATTTTATTTACCCCACACCAGATGCGGCGCTGTGCCCATAAGGAGTGCGAAACTTGAGTCATATTTTTCAGGACAGCACCCACCGGGCGATAATCACTTTCATGATGTCGGAAGTGCCGGCCGATGGCCCCAAAACAAAGGAGTCGCGGAGATACCGTGTAACCGCATATTCTTCCATACAGCCATACCCGCCGTGGATATCCGCCGCCATTTTAGCTGCTTTTTGAGCATTTTCAGTGGTGAAATATTTGGCCACTGCAAACTCATTGCTCGATCGCACCCCTTTGTCATGCATTGCGGCGCCGCGGTATGCCAGGAGGCGGCCGGCTTCGAGGTCGATTTTCATCTCTGCCAGCTTGCTTTGGATTATCTGCAATTCCGAGATCGGTTTTCCATAGAGAATTCTCTCTTTGGCAAATTTTACCGATGCTTCGAGACAGGCTGCCTGCAGCCCGATGGCGATACCGACCATACCACCCCGTCCGGCGTCTCCTATGGCTGCCATGGCAACCCGGATCCCTTTGCCCTCTTCACCTAACAACTGTTCTTTGGAAACTCTCAGGTTCTCAAAGGAGAGCTCACCGGTATTGCAGCCCCGCATTCCGACCTTATGCTCTTTATGTGTCGCCTTAAATCCCTCCATTTTGTTTTCAACAATAAAGGTTGAAAAGGCTTTGGGGTTCTCCCCATCTTTGGCCAAAATCGTTATGACATCTGCGATGTGCGAGTTGGTGATAAACATCTTTCGGCCATTGATAATGTAGTCATCCCCGTCCTTGTTATAGGTGGTCCGGCCGCCCGCCGGGTTAGATCCACCGGTCGATTCGGTGACGGCCGTGGTTGATAGGTGCTCACCTTTAGCCAGACCGGGCAAATATTTATTTTTCTGTTCTTCATTTCCAAATTTAAGGATCGGTTCGATACCGAGGGCGAATACCTGAAACATCATGGCTGTAGCCACCGACACCCGCGCGATCTCCTCCACAGCAATCATGCGAATCGTGTAACCCAGGCCCAAGCCGCCGTATTCCTCAGGTATTGTCAAGGCCATCATTTCTGCTTGTGCCAAGGCTTTGACAACTTTGTCACTGACTTCACCGGTTTTTTCCATTTCAGCGACATGGGGCGCAACCTTTGTTTCAGCAAATTCGCGGGCCGCTTTTCTAAACAGTTCCTGCTCTTCAGTAAACGTGAAATCGATCATTTTTTCATTCCTCCTTTTTGTTTATGGATTAACCATATCGGTTTCTCTGTCATTATTTTTGCGCACTTGATGATCGAATCATCTTTATTAACCGCCCGGCGATTGTCAAGCACTTTTCTTGTCTGTTCGTCTGATTGAAAAAGCGGATAACAGTTGCTATCTCATCATAATCTTAATAAGGAAAGAAGAGGGAAAACTGGCCGATTGTTTAAAGGGAGATGTCGGAAGGTTGGGAAAATAGATTTTAGAAAAGGAGGTGTAGCTTTGAAACGTAATTTACATGCAGGAAAAAAACAAAGCGGTGGCCTGGGTATGAGTGTATTTACCGATGATGAGCTTTACGAAATTCATCTGGCCACTTTGGAAGTTCTTGAACAAACAGGGCTGTTGATTGATGATGATGAGGCGATCGATGTTTTTGACGGCGGTGGCGCGATTGTTGATCGCAAGAACAAAGTGGTTAAAATTCCGCCATACCTGGTAGAGGATTCGGTACGTTCAGCGCCCTCTAAACTTTTACTTGCCGGGAGAAATCCTAAAAACGATTTTATCATGGAAAGCAATCGTGTGGGGTTTACAAATTTCGGAGAAGGGGTTTTTGTCATAGATCCGTATACAGGCGAAAAGAGAGAAACAACAAAGGCGGACGTCGCTGATTCTGCAAGAATATGCGACTATCTCAGTGATGTGGATGTCTATGAAAGGGCGGTCGGCGCCGGTGATGTGCCGGTTGCGACCGTTCAACTTCACAATGCCGAAGCCTGGCTTTCAAACACTTCGAAACACGGGTTTATGGGCCCGGGAGGCGGTTATTTGGCCAAAAAGATTTTAGAGATGGCCGCTGCCATTTCAGGTGGGATGGATAAGCTGAGGGAACGCCCGATCATATCCTTTGTTACCTGCCCGGTCAGCCCATTGCAGCTCATGAAAGAAAGTTGTGAAATTATAATGGTGTCTGCACAATCCGGCGTACCGATAAACATTCTATCGATGGCCATGGCAGGTGGTTCGTCCCCGGTGACGCTGGCAGGCACCCTGGTCGATCATAATGCAGAAATTCTCGGTGGAATTGTGCTTAGCCAGCTCACATGTAAAGGGGCGGGGGTTGTTTATGGCAGCTCGACAACAGCGATAGATTTGAGATTCGCCTCCGCCACCGTCGGCAGTCCGGAATGTGCGCTGATCAATGCGGCTGTGGCACAGATGGCAACCTATTACCTCCTGCCAAGCTGGGTTGCTGGCGGGTAGGGCGACAGCAAAGTGTGTGATGCCCAGTCCGGTCACGAAAAGACACTCACAGGCTTGTTACCAGCGTTGGCAGGGGCCAACCTGATTTATGGCTTGGGGATGATCGAGATGGGCATGACCATTGATTATGGCCAACTGGTGATGGACAATGAATTTGCCAGGATGATCAAGCACACCCTACAAGGGATTCCGGTTAACGATGAAACTCTGGCTGTCGATGTCATCCGGGAAATCGGCATCGGAAAAGACTTCCTCAGTCATGAGACAACGTTCAACCACATGCGGTCCCAGTCAAACCCGGAGCTGATCGACCGGCGAATGCGGGAAGACTGGATGGCAGATGGCAGTAAAGACCTTTACAAAAGAGCACTGGAAAAAGCAAGGCATATCCTTGAAACACATGAACCGGACCCGCTTTCTCAGGAGGTTCGCACCACCATCCGTTCAATTGTGGAGGATGCGGAAGCTGAACTGGGTGTTTCTTGATAGAGGGAGGTCACATGGGAAAAATATATACACGTTTTGGAGACGGTTCACCCGCGGAATTAACAGAGGCCGAATTGATCAGAGATCTGGAGGAAGGGACGAATGATGCGGCGAAGCGGGGCGAAGTGCCTCCCCTTTCAAAAGAAGAATTGCAACATCTATTTGAAATTTTTGCATTGCCGCACCGGTTTATCGGTGTGGAACCTGGAAAAGAGGTGGTGCTTTCCTACGATGGCACACCGGTGAAGATGATGCGTGCACAGGTCAATGTGGACCGGCTTCAGTGTCTTCAAATTTACGAAAAACTGATGGGGGCAGACACCCTGGAAATGGGCCACGTGGATTACAGTTTCAAGCCGATTAAACCGATTGTCACGTATGAACAGCCGCTTCTGGAACAGGTGCTATCGGTGACAACGGCAGCAGTCTTTTATGGGGCCATGCCGAATCTGGGCTCATACAGCCAGCCCGATGGGCCGTTTCCAAACCCTTCCGAATTGATGCCCAAAGGGAAAATTGAAGAAGCACAGCATTCCTATGAAGCGGCTGTGGAAATGGCGGTAAAAGATATTGTCTATGTCTCCGGGGCGATGTATGAGTCCGGGGCGGATGCGATTATTCTGGATACGGTGGGGGCTGCAGGAGATGCTGATTTTTTAGCCGGCTTAAAAGCGACCGAGATTCTCAAGGAAAAATATCCTGAAATGTGTGTTGAGTTGGGAATGGCTGGAGAATTTGTCCTTGGAATGCATGGAGAGATGACATACAACGGGGTGAGATTAGCAGGGCTATACCCCCACGAACAGGTCAAGGTGGCAGAACAAGCAGGTGTCAGCATCTTTGGCCCGGTCTGTAATACCAATACCAACCGGTCCACCCCCTGGAATGTCTCCAGGGCCATTACATTCATGAAGACATGCTGTGAAATCGCCGGTATTCCTGTCCATGTGAATATGGGGATGGGGGTTGGAGGCATGACTGTACACGATCATCCCCCACTCGATGTTGCATCAAAAGCCTCGAAAGCGATGGTTGAAATCTGTCGTCTGGACGGGTTGTAGGTGGGTGTCGGCGATCCGTTCGGAATGGCTATAACGCATGCCATTGCCTCGGGGATGGGCGGAATGAGGGCTGCCGGAGATCTGGTGGCCCGCATGCAGATTGCCCGCGGCATGAAGATAGAGGAAGCCAAAACATATGTGGCCGAAAAGCTCGGGGTTTCGATTTCAGACCTGACCGATCCGATTGTGATGAGCGAGGTGCGAGATGATTTGAAACTGGGTGTGCTGCACCCACACGGTGGATCTCCAAAATGCATGGAGGCCAAATTCAACATTGATAGACTGCTCGATATCGATATCAATTGTGTCCGGCGTTTTGAAAAGAATGCGTTTAGTTCAGCGGCTCATGCACGCTAAATTGAAAAAGGAGGAGCTATATGGAAAACAGATCAACAAACACCGGTTTGAAAGAATTAAGAAACAGCGTCATCCCTGCGGGCCAGGCAAGCGTCCATGAATGCTATATCGATTCCGGAAAGGGTGCTTTTCTCTACGATGTCGAGGGGCGGGAGTATATCGATTTTGTAGGCGGGATCGCCGTGATGAATGTGGGACACAGCCATCCCAAAGTAGTAGCTGCCATAAAGGATCAGGCCGCGAAATTAACCCACACCTGTTTTCTGGTAACCCCTTACGAACCTGCGATTAAGCTGGCTGAAAGACTTTGTGCTGCCACACCGGGAGATTTTCCAAAATCGACCCTGTTTGTAAACAGTGGCGCCGAAGCGGTCGAAAACGCGGTTAAGATTGTCCGTTATCACACCAAAAAAGCCGGGATTATCGCATTTGAAAACGCATTTCATGGGCGGACTCTCCTGACGATGACCTTGACGAGCAAAGTCAAACCTTATAAATTTGGATTTGGTCCGCTGGCATCGGATATTCATCGGATGCCCTATGCCTATTGCTACCGTTGTCCTTTTGATCGCAAATATCCGCAGTGTGAAGTGGCTTGCGCCGATTACCTCAAAGAATTTTTTATCACCCATGTCGCACCCGAATCGACCGCAGCGGTTATCGTAGAGCCTGTACAGGGGGAAGGTGGTTTTATCGCACCGCCTCCAGAATATTTTACGAAACTGGCAGGTATATGCAAAGAGAATGGGGTGTTGTTTGTTGCAGATGAAATTCAGGCCGGTATGGGAAGAACCGGAAAGATGTTTGCGATTGAACATTGGAAAGTCGAGCCGGACCTGGTTATAGTGGCCAAGAGCCTTGCAGCCGGCATGCCGCTGAGCGCTGTTGTCGGCAAAAAGGAGATTATGGACTCCGTCCACCCCGGAGGACTCGGCGGAACCTATGGAGGCAATCCGATCTGTTGCAGGGCAGGCCTGGCGGTAATGGAGATCTTTGATGAGGAAAACCTGCTGCATAAGGCCGAACTCCTCGGGAAGAAGGTGCGAGACCGTTTTGATGCATGGAAAGCGCAATTTGAGATTATCGGAGATGTCAGGGGAATCGGACCGATGCTGGCCCTGGAACTGGTAAAGGACCGCGAGAAAAAGACACCGGCACCAGATGAAACCAGGGATTTGTTGAAGTTCTGTTTTGAAAAAGGACTGATTCTTTTATCCTGTGGAACCTATGGAAATGTAATCCGGGTATTGATGCCGCTGGTCATTGGAGATGATGAATTGGAGCGGGGGCTCGCCATCATGGAAGAGGGCTTCGCCGTGATTTCCAGGCAATAATCAGGCGGATATCAAAACCCGAACAAATCGGTCAGGAGGAGATATGGGAGAAGTTTTAACCCGAAATGGAGACGGGACCCCGGTTTCGCTGAGTGAAACAGATCTGTTAGAAGATCTGGAAACCGGAACCGAAGATGCGGCGGATCGTGGCCAAATACCGGTGCTGACCAAAGAGGAACTCCAATATTTATTCGATGTTTTCAGGTCACCCTACAAATTCGTCAGCGTTGAACCCGGCCGTGAGGTGGTGCTTAGCTATGACGCCGGTACATTGAAGATCAGGCGTGTAGGGGTCAATGTTGACCGTATTCAGGCCCTGCAGATCTATGAGAAGCTTTTTGGGGCCGACAGCATGGAGTTGAGTCATGTCGACTACAGCTTCAAACCGATCAAGCCGATCGTAACAATGGAACAACCGGTCCTCGAGCAGGCGTTGTTGTCGACGCATATCCCGCTATTTTACGGGGCGATGCCCAATTTGGGTTTGTATACCCAACCGGACGGACCCTTTGCGAATCCTTCCGAACTGCTCCCTCTGGGAAAAATCGAAGAGGCCAAAGTATCATACGAAGCAAGCGTGGAAGCTTCCGTCAAAGATATCGTGTACGTCGGCTCCGCCATGTATGAATCCGGAGCCGATGGCATTAACCTTGACACCGTCGGCGCTGCGGGGGACGCGGATTTTCTGGCTTCACTTATCGCTGCGGAAAAATTGAGAGAAAAATGCCCCGATGTCTGCATCGAACTCGGCATGTCCGGGGAATTTATATTGGGGATGCACAGTGAGTTGGAATATGATGGTGTAAGACTGGCAGGGCTTTATCCGCACGATCAGGTGAAACTGGCTGAAAAGGCCGGTGTGACCATTTTCGGACCGGTGGTCAATACTAGGACGTCAAAATCCTGCCCCTGGAATCTTGCCCGGGCAATAACATTTATGAAGAGATGCTGTGAAGTAGCAACAATTCCGGTTCATGTCAACATGGGGATGGGCGTTGGGGCGGTGACGTTGCACAATCACCCGCCGATAGATATTGTTTCACGAGTGTCCAAGGCGATGGTCGAAATCTGTCGTCTGGACGGGTTGTAGGTTGGCGTCGGTGATCCGCAGGGTATGGCGCTTGCGCATGCGCATGCTTCGGGAATTGGCGGGATGAGAGCTGCCGGAGATCTGGTGGCCCGGATGCAAATGACCCATGGCATGAGGATAGCAGAAGCAAAAGCTTATGTGGCCGACAAGCTCAAAATAGGCATATCTGATTTGACGGATTCTGTGATTATGACAGAAATCCGTGAAGATCTTCGACTCGGTGAAATGACACCGCTTCCGGGGTGTGCCAAAGGCATCGAGGCTAAGTTTCGAATCGCGGAGGTACTGGGGATCGATATTAACTGCGTGGAGCGTTTTAAAAAAAGAACGGCATAAAGCCAACGTGTCAAAATTGAATTGAAGGGCCTGAAGCAAATTTATAAGAGAGGACATCAAAATGGTAGAAAAACTCTTTGAAGAAGCATTGGAAGCTATTTTAAAAGGAGATGCGGAAAAGGCGGCCGAAGTGGCAAAACGGGGGTTGGATAAGGGGATAGATCCTTTGGAACTGATGGACAAGGGTTTTGTCCCCGGAATCAATAAAGTGGGAGATCTTTTTGAATCAGGGCGGCTGTTTCTCCCGGCATTGATTTACTCGTCTACGGCAATGGGAAAGGCAACTGCAATCATCAATGCCGCCATTCCCAGTGATCAGGAAACGATATCCGGAAAAGTTCTCATCGGAACCGTGGAAGGAGACGTGCACGACATTGGGAAGACGATTGTGGTCGCTCTCTTTAAGGCAAATGGATTTGATGTTTTGGATATCGGAAGAGATGTTCCTGTTCCACGATTCATCGATGAGGCCGAGAAGTTTGGAGCCGATATTATCGGTTCCAGCACCCTGTTGACCACAACGATGACGGTACAGAAAGAACTGGAAGAGGAGTTAAAAAAAGCGGGGTTGAGAGATAAGTATAAAACCGTGATTGGCGGTGCACCTGTGACGCAGCGTTGGGCCGACCGCATCGGCGCAGATGCCTATGCCCAGGATGCGAGCGACGGGGTTAGGAAAATAAAGGAACTCTTGCTCGATTCATAACATAAGACCAAGAGGCTCTGAAAACCATATCATCGTTAATCCGCCGCTTTAACCTCAGGGAAGGATGGCAATTTTTCTACAAATCTTGGATTTCACCATTGATTGATTCCAAAATGCTTTCCCGATTATCTGTGAACCCTTATTGTTGTTGCTTTAAACCTGCCTTTGTCATGTTTTTTATGCAACTAAGGGGTAAACAATGCCTCAAATATGGAGAACCCTCATATGGCAGGAGCGATCCTGAAATATTGCCAAAATTCAGCGATCTACCTTGTTTGTCGGATCTCCTTCTCTCAACATATCATTCATTATCCGCTTTTCACGGTCGCCCGGTACGATGCCGGTTAGGACAGCTTCCAAGACTGTTATTCCATCCCCGTTTGTGAACATTGCTTCGCCTTTTGAACGACCTCCCTCATCAATATCGGTAATCGTAAAATTGCATTTTACCGTGTCTCCGAAATATACAGGTTTTATGAATCTGAAATTCATTCCGGAAGCAAGCCATCCTATCTGCCCCCCGATTTCGGTGAGCAGAGTTGCAATGAGAAGACCGTGACAGATGCGCCGGTCAAGATTTTTCACCTCCGCAAATCTCTCATCAAAATGAACAGGATTATAGTCACGCGAAATGTCTGCAAACCGGACCACGTCCCGCTCATTGAAAGTGCGTGAGACAGAAAAAGTATCACCTGATTTCAATCCTTCAACAGCTTTTATTCGAATATCCGACATCCTTGATACAACTTCTTCGTAAAGTGTTTCTGATATTTTAGCAGAAAACTCCGAAAACCAGAGAACTGATTCCGATAATCAAGTATCTCAGGAATTTTCAGAACTGACATTTACCGTTTTGTATGGAAACACCCGAATGATCAGTTGACGGACGAGACATATTCATATGCCCCTATATCAACAGCGCCATTTACCGTTCTTGAGTTTCCGTCATAGTCCTCGGCCGGGGCATTTACAGATGAGCCTTTATTAATTGCAGGCGATCCAGACTGAAGATGAAAATCCGGTGTAGATGTGCTGACAAACATGGGGTCTCCTTCAACATAATCACTGCCCCTGGTCTCTCCATCTG
>CAZSON010000070.1:0-6290 GCA_964608375.1 uncultured Desulfobacter sp.
GCCGGAGAAATAAATATGACTGAAATTGGATATTATTCTATAGTAACTGCGTTTTTTTTATCAGGATATTCAGCCTTGATCGCTTTTTTTGGAATCAGAGGCCGGAAAGGAGATCTGGTTGCCAGTGCTGAAAATGCGGTCTATGCCATCTTTGGCTTTCTGACCATCGCATCGGTTGTCTTGATATATGCCTTGGTGACCAGAGATTTTCAGATTGAATATGTCGCGCGATATTCCAGCAAGGGACTTCCGATGACCTATACCATAGCGGCCTTCTATGCGGGTCAGAAGGGTTCGCTTCTTTTATGGGGCTGGCTCCTCTCCATATTTGCTGCCATTGTTACCTTCCAGAACAGAAAAAAGAACCGGGAACTGTTACCCTATGTTCTGATGGTATTGATGACGGTTACTCTGTTCTTTACATTTTTAATGGCATTTGTGACCAATCCGTTCGAAACCTTGAATTACCGTCCGCCGGATGGGCAGGGTCTGAACCCCCTGCTTCAAAACCCCGGCATGCTGTTTCACCCGCCGACGTTGTTTATCGGCTATGTAGGCTTAACGGTACCGTTTGGCTTTGCGATGGCCGCCCTGATCACAGGTCAGCTTGACGCAGTTTGGATCAAGACGACCAGAAAATGGACCATCGTTTCATGGTTTTTTCTGACAGTGGGTAACCTGCTCGGGATGGAATGGGCTTACGTGGAACTCGGGTGGGGTGGTTACTGGGCATGGGATCCGGTTGAAAACGCCTCATTCATGCCATGGCTTATCACAACTGCATATCTTCACTCGGTGATGATTCAGGAAAAAAGAGGCATGTTAAAGGTATGGAATATCGTGCTGATTGTGTTTAGCTTTCTGATGACGCTTTTTGGGACCTTTATCACCCGAAGCGGGCTGATTGCATCGGTTCATTCCTTCGGAGAATCCTCTTTGGGGTGGATTTTTCTGATATTTTTAATCGTAAGCCTTGCAGTATCCCTGACTTTACTCATCCGTCGTCTTCCCCAATTAAAAAGCAACAATCAGCTCGACTCATTCCTTTCCAAGGAAAGCAGCTTTTTATATAATAATCTTCTGTTGGTAGGGATTGCTTTTACCGTGCTTTGGGGGACGCTTTTTCCGATTATATCCGAAGCGATCCGTGGAGTGAAGATTACTGTGGGTCCCCCCTTTTTTAATGCCGTTATCACGCCGATTGCACTGGGGCTTCTGTTTTTGACAGGATTCTGTCCCCTGATCGCATGGAGGAGATCTTCAGTCTCAAATTTTTTAAAAAAGTTTTTTATTCCCTCAACTGCTGCTGCTTCCGGCGCTTTGATCCTCTTTGTTTTTGGCATTCGTACGGTTTACACCCTGATATCCTATGCTCTATGCATTTTTGTATCGGCGACTCTGTTTCTCGAATTTTTTTATGGCGCCCAAACGCGGCATTCGGTTTTCAAAGAGGGTTACCATAAGGCCCTGTGGAATTTAGTGGTTCGAAATAAGAGACGGTATGGCGGCTACGTTGTTCACTTTGGTGTCGTGCTGGTATTCATTGCACTCAGCGCAAATACCTTCAACAGCGAAAAACAAATAACATTAAAAAAGGGGGAATCGTTTAGTTTCAAGGGGTATAAAATAAGATACGATTCCCTTGTCGACTACCCAACGGCCACTAAACATGTCGTTGCTGCGACGCTGAGCCTTTTCGACAATGACCATAGGCAGGCGGTGCTGACGCCGGAGAAAACCTTATTCAAAAACCAGGAACAACCTACTACCGAAGTGGCCATTCATACAACTTTAAAAGAAGATCTGTATGTAATTCTGGCCGGATATGGCGCGGACTGGATAACGTTGAAAGTGTTGATCAACCCCCTTGTTGTCTGGCTCTGGATCGGAGGGGTGATTATGGGTATCGGCACGCTTATCGTCATGTTGCCTGATCGCCGGAGAAAATCTGCATAAATAAAAAAAGAATTGTGTGATTCTGATACATAGGAGAACGATTATGATACAAAATTTTATATTTATTGGGTTGGTTATATTTGCGGGATACTGGATCCTGGGCCCGCTCCTGAAATCAAATTCAACCGATTCTATAGTCATTCCTAAAACGGATGAAGCCCTCGGCCAATTGGAATACGAAAAGGAAGAGGCATACGCCGCTATCCGGGAACTGGAATTTGACGAGAACATGGGAAAAATTTCAAAAGAAGATTTTGGGGCATTAAAAAGGCAGTATATGCTTGATGCGGCTCATTATTTAAAAGAGATTGACGAATTGCAGGAGAAGAAATCAAAAAGAAAAGAATCGGGAGAAGAGGAGATCATCGATGAAATTGAAAAGCAAATATCCTCCCTGCGCCACGATGGATCTTCGAAAAAAGATGATGTTTTTTGTGTTAAATGCGGAACAAAAGCATCTTCACACCAGCGCTTTTGTACTTCATGCGGGGCAAAAATTGTGAAACCCGACTCGGTTTGATCTATGTCAATAGTCATATGCGGGGCGGAAAACGTTAAAAAAATGAGGCTAATTCGAACCATGCGAAATATAATCTTTTTTTCACTTTTATTGTTGGGTCTGCCCGGAGTTTCTCTCGCAGAGGAATCACCACCGGGGGTAATACAAGGAAACGTAATTAATAAAACATTAAATGAAACACACGTTAAAGACCTTGAGATCATACTTTATCAGTACAAAGAAAATAAAGTGACGGAAGTCGCTCGCACGAAAAGCGATTCCGATGGATTGTTTCTTTTTCAAGGGCTGGATACAGACAAACGGATCTCTTATTATGCTTATGCTAAATATAAAGAGGTAGAGTATTTAAGTGCAATGACCCACTTTCTGGGGAAAAAAGAATTATCCTTCGATCTGAGAGTTTATGAAGCCACTGATCAGGATAAAGATATACACATCAAAATGCACCATATATTATTGGAAACCGACAATAATACGAAGGATACGTTTGAGGTGAGAGAAATTATGATCGTCGAAAACCAGGGAAACAAGACCTACGTCGGTTCCAAAGAGGTAGAGCCGGGCAAGAAAGAGACGCTCCGAATTTCATTGCCAAAGAACGCAAAAAATATCCAATCAATGTTCCCAATGGTTGTGAATCCATGGGGGGATTTGAGCACTGTCACCGCTTTTGGTCCGGGGACAAAAAGAATTATATTTTCCTACACTATCAAACCAGAGGGTGCGGATTATAAGTTTGAAAAAAACTTGTACCTTAAAACAGATAGCTTTAATTTTATCTTTCCGGAAAATGGGATCCAGGCGAAAAGTGATCAGCTGACATATAAAGGGCCGACCCCGAATTCTGACCAGCGGTTTTCTTATCTTGCGGGAAAAAACCTGATGAAGAAATCAAGGATTGTGATACAATTAAGCTTTCCATCGACCGATAATGTTTTTAAATGGGTGATTACCGGTTTGGTAATAGCCCTGGTCGGGACAGGGTTTGTCCTCTCTCTTGTAAAGAGGTGGAAACCCAGTGTGAAAAAGGAAAATGACTCGGCTCAAAAACCGAATCAAGTGACCCTGGCCGTACAAAGACAGAAGATGTTGCAATCGATGGCTGAACTGGATAAACAACATGACGCAGGCCAAATCGATTTAGTTAAATATGAAAGTCGGCGGCGGGATTTGATGAAAAAAGCCGTTGAGATCACAAAAATTTTAAAAGATTCCTAAGCTTGTAACGGGAAAGCCATAATAAAAATGAAAAGGTGATACAATTGAAAAAAAGAAAAATAAAGATACTGATCATATCGCTAGTGACGCTTTCAATATTCGGATATCTTATTTACACCGGTGTCAGAGATACAATGACCTACTACCTGACGGTGCCTGAAGTTTTGGCGAAACCCTTAAAGTCGCCGGAGGAAGTCGTAAGGGTGGGTGGAAATGTTTATGCGGATTCAGTAAAATGGGATGCCAAGAATTTGAGACTCTATTTCAAGATGGGGGATGAAAAAGCGAGTTTAAATGTGGATTACCGCGGCGTTGTCCCCGATTCGTTTAAACCGGGCAGGGAAGTAATCATTGAGGGAGTTTACAAGGGCGAAGGAAAGTTCGTCGCCACCACGATCATGCCCAAGTGCGCTTCCAAGTATGAGTGAAGGACTATTCAGCTTGTGAAGGGAACCAAAAAGGTGCAGTTGAGAAAATTGCCGCCATATGATTATATTATCGAAGCCAAAGAGGTCAAAAAAGAATTTGGTTTTAAAGCGGTTTTAAAGGGCGTCGATCTTCAGCTGAAAGAGGGGGATTTTCTGGCCCTCTTTGGCCCCAATGGAGCGGGGAAAACGACGTTTATTCAGATCCTCTGCTCTTTAATGCTCCCGAGTTCAGGAAAGGTTTGTATCGTTGGATTTGATCCGCGCTCTGATCGTGAGGCGCTGCGTGAAGTGATAGGATTTGTTTCGCACCATACGTTTCTGTACCACAATCTATCCGCCTTCGAAAACTTAAAATTTTATGGGATGATGTATAATGTCCCGAGGCTGGATGCAAAAATTGAAAAATTGTTGGAACTGGTCGGACTCGCTGATTTTGCAAATGATCAGGTTCAGACATTTTCCCGTGGAATGCAGCAGCGGCTATCTTTGGCACGTGCAATAATACACGATCCGATGGTCCTGTTTTTGGATGAGCCATACACCGGTCTGGATCAGCTCGGTGCCGAGGATCTGAAACAGATACTCGTTGAGTTTCGCGATAAGGGCAAAACCATTGTCATGACATCCCATAATTTGGATAGGGGATTGGAACTGTGCAGCCGGGTTGCAATTTTGAGATCAGGACGCGTGGTTTACAATGAAGAAATATCCAAAACAAAAATCAATGACTTTAAGCCGATCTATTTTAAGTACACAGGAAAAAAACCACTGCCCTCTCAGGTAGCCGTATGATTTTTATTCGAAAACTAGGGGCCATCGTTTGGAAAGACCTTCTGTCGGAGCTCAGGACCAAGGAGATGATCCTTTCCATGTGCCTTTTTTCTTTTTTGGTGCTCATAATCTTTAGCTTTGCACTGGGCGCCAAGGTGATGAATCTTAAAACAATCGTCCCCGGAATCCTGTGGGTCGTGTTTATTTTTTCGGGCCTCATGGGCCTTGGCCGGGCCTTTGGCGCGGAACGGGATCGAGGGACGCTTCCCGGACTATTGCTCTGTCCTTTGAGTCCGTGGGGAATATATCTGGCGAAAATGGCCGGAACATTTATCTTTACGGCCATCATGGAAATATTTACACTGTCCATTTTCATCATACTGTTTAATCTGAATCTGCTGCCATTTCTTCTCCCGATCAGCTTAATAATTTTTTTGGGAACATTGGGTTTTTCGACCATCGGTACGCTCTTCTCGGCCATGTCTGCGGCAACCAAGGCAAGGGATACCATACTTTCCATACTCGTTTTTCCGATAACTGTTCCGATGCTGATTGCTGCTGTTAAGGCAACAGAGACAATAATGACCGGAAAACCGGTGGTGGAAATCTACCCCTCGTTAAAGATTTTGATCGCTTTTGACCTGATTTATCTGCTTCTAGCCTATTTGACATTTACATTTATCATTGAGGAATAATGCGAATGACAAAACGAATATTAGAGATAACATTTGAAGTTGTTACTTTTCTTTTGATGCTTGCAGCGCTTTACGCCATATTCATCTATGCTCCCATTGAGAAAACGATGGGGATAGTCCAGAAAATTTTCTATCTTCATGTCCCCGCTGCTTTTTTAGCTTTTTTTGCTTTTTTCATCACCTTTTTGGCCAGTATTGTTTACCTTTATAAAAAAGATCAAAAATGGGATGTAATTGCTTACTGTTCTGCTGAAATAGGCGTTCTGTTTTGTACCATTGTTTTGATTACGGGCCCCATCTGGGCTAAACCGATTTGGAACGTATGGTGGACCTGGGATCCCCGATTAACAACAACATTGATACTTTGGTTTATCTATCTCGCCTATCTGATGTTAAGGGGTGTTGTAAGAGAGAACCAACGCGCAAATCTATCAGCGGTATTCGGGATCATCGGCTTTGCCAATGTGCCGATTACGTTTTTTGCCATCCGCCTGTGGCGAACGATACATCCTGTAGTTATAACAGCAGGGGGCATCAATATTTCAAAACCGATGAAATTTACTCTATTGCTGGCATTTTGTGCTTTTTTTCTTTTTTTTCTTTCCCTGTTGAAAAACAGAATCAAATTAGAGAGGGTAAAGATCAAGACAGAAAATGTCAAAGCGGTTTACAAAGAAAAATTTTCGTCATTATCCCAAAGAT
>CAZSON010000070.1:6390-13035 GCA_964608375.1 uncultured Desulfobacter sp.
TTTTTACGAGTTCATCAAAATATAAATGGAGGATACATCCATGACCGGAACGATATATCTTTTTGCCGGTTTTAGTATTACCTGGATCATTTTGTTCATCTATCTTTTCAGCATGGTAAAACGGCAGAAATCACTAGAAAGTCAGATTGATAAAATAAGCTCGTTATTGGAAAAGGTTCAAAACCGCTAAGCCCTCCCATGAAAGTTGGAATGATAGGCCTTCCCGGTTCAGGGAAATCCACAATTTTTCAAGCTTTGGTTCAACAGGGTAAGGAGATCGTTCAAAAAGGACCAAACCGTATCGGCACGGTTCGAGTACCCGATGTTCGAGTCGATGAACTGCACTCCCGGTATCGACCGAAGAAAACTATTTATGCCCAGGTTGAATATTTTCTTCCAGGTGGTCTCGGACATAAAAAAGAGAACATATATGATCCGACAATTTGGCCCCGGATTAGAGAGAGTGATGCCTTGATCCATGTGGTTCGCAATTTTGGTGGAATTGGGCTTCCTGACCCCACGCCTGACCAGGATTTTTATCACCTTGATCAGGAATTGGTTTTTGCAGATCTCGTCATACTTGAAAAACGGCTGGAACGGCTTTCGCTTGATAAAAAACGGGGTGTAAAGAATAATCCAAAGGAATTGAACGTATTGATGGAGTGCCAAAAACTTTTGGACAACGGAATACCTTTGAGAAAGTCTACCGAGATTTCCACTACACGTCTTCTCAAAGGTTACGCCTTTGTATCTGCTAAACCGATTCTGGTTTTGTTTAACAATACAGATGAAGATGATCAGCTGCCAAAAATAGAGGATTTTACCAGCAGTGAAGACTGTATGGTGATCAGGGGTAAACTCGAACAGGAGCTTTCTCAGATGCCTGATGAAGAGGCAAAGGAGTTTCTGAAGGAATTTGACATTTCAGCTTCGGCCATGGCCCGAGTTATTAAACGATCGTATACGCTTTTGGGCCTTGTATCCTTTTTTACTGTAGGGAGCGATGAGGTAAAGGCATGGACTATAAAAGCGGGCACAAAAGCGGTCGATGCTGCAGGCGTAATTCATTCGGACATCAAAAAAGGATTTATACGTGCCGAGGTCCTTTCATATGAAGATCTTATGGATGCCGGCAGTTATCAGGAGGCAAAAAAAAGAGGGACTATACGTCTTGAGGGGAAGAATTATATGGTAATGGACGGGGATATTATCGAATTTCGTTTCAATATCTGACCTAACCTGCATTAGTCCATCGTCCCCACCACCTCGAAACCCTCACTTTCGAGGGCACTTTTTATCTCCGCTGTGTTGCATGGAGACAGACGGAAGTAATAGATCCTCTTGCTGACCTGTTGTGCCGTCATACCGACATTGATGATATCTCCACCATTGTCATTTATCGTTTGGGACACTTTTTTAAAAGACCCAGGTTTATCGCCGACAATCACATCAACACGCGAACTGGCGGTCAGGATACCCATCATGTCGATAAAAGCCCTTAGGATGTCGATTCCGGTGATGATGCCTACAACCCTTCCTTTTTTCACGACCGGCATTCCGCCAATTTTGTGTTTGTAAATAAGCTGGGCGGCAAGCTCTATATCACTGTCAGGATCAACTGTAATTGGGTCTTTGATCATAAGATCTGAAAGAGTCAGATCTGCTACCATGGAGGGGATCAGGCCTTGTTTCAGATCTGCCAGGGTTACGAAACCCCTGAGAATGTTTAAATCTGATACCACAGGGAGATGCCGGATAGAATTTATTTTCATCAATTCGATGGCCTCACTGATAGATGATTTTTTTGTGACTGTAATTGGATCTGGTGTCATCAGAGAACGAATTTTCATGGCATCTCCTTTGCGGTCACGCGGCATCCTTTACTATGATGGAGTTTTCAATAGGTGTGATCGATATAGACGGCTGAAAATCGATTGGCAACTCGGATTATTCTGTAAGAAGGTGCTCAGCCTGCTTTGATAATTTCCTTTGCAGCTTCAAGGGCGAAATAGGTCAGGATCATTTTAGCGCCTGCCCGCTTAATCGCTGTAAGCGTTTCCATCATCACCTTTTGACCATCCACCCATCCCATTTTGTCTGCAGCCTTGATCATGGCATATTCACCGCTGACGTTATATGCGGCAACCGGCAGATCAATTTCATCCCGTATTCGACAGATGATATCGAGATAGGGTAGTGCAGGCTTTACCATAATGATATCTGCCCCTTCTTCCACATCCATGGTTGCTTCCCGGATGGCTTCAAGTGCATTGGCAGGATCCATCTGATAGGTTTTCCGGTCTCCGAATTTCGGTGCGGAATCAGCAGCCTCACGAAACGGTCCATAATAAGCCGAGCAATATTTTGCCGCATAGGACATAATCGGGATGCCACTGAAACCATTGTCATCCAACAGATCGCGGATTTCAGCAACCCGACCGTCCATCATATCGGAAGGCGCCACCATATCAGCACCTGCTTTTACATGGGACAAGGCGGTTTTGGCAAGAAGATCCAGGGAGGCGTCGTTATCAACGGTGTCTCCTTCAAGAACGCCGCAGTGACCGTGATCGGTGTACTGACAAAGACATACATCGGTTATAACCGCCAAGTCTGGAATCTTGTCCTTAACCGCTTTGGTCGTTTTTTGAACAATACCGTCTTTGGCATAGGCGCTTGTTGCCAGTGAATCTTTCTTTTTGGGTATGCCAAAGAGCATTATTGCAGGAATTTTTAAATCATACGCCTTCTTGGCTGTTTTAAGAAGATGATCAATGGATAGCTGATAATGCCCTGGCATGGAAGTAATTGGATTTTTTATCCCTTTCCCGTCAATGGCAAAAAGAGGAAGAATAAAGTCACTTGTGGAAAGTGTGGTTTCCCGTATCATACGGCGAAAGGCCGCATTTTGCCTCAGGCGCCTGGGTCGGTATTCAGGGAATAGCATCGCTTCGTCCTTTCATACCATCCTTTAGCTATCTAATTGTAAAGGATTTTTAAGTTCATTTTTTATGAGTGTGCTGATAAAAGCTTCCGGGCTCAAAAGAGCGTTTTTGGTAATGAAAAAACGATTTTTCCCCGTTTTGTCACGGACGAGCTTAAGGCCGTATTCAAAATCCATTGTAAGCTGTTTGTAAAAATTTTCTATGTCTACACTGGAGCTGACCAGCTGAGCAATGATATAGTCGATGGCATCTTCTTCCAGAACAATGTTAATATCGTTATTTTTATAAAAATATAGTTCAAGCTTCTTCGTTTCATCGTAAAAGCTTTTGATTTTGTCAATTACGCTTCCGATATCCATGATATGATTGCAGTAGAAAGTGGCGACAATATCAATACGCGCGGTTGTCAGTGTTAAATTATATTTTTGAGAGAGCGTTCTTTTGTTTGTTTCGACATATTCTTTTATCGATTTTTTTTCCTCATGACAAAGGTTCTCAAAGACCGTGTCCATACTTTGGGAATCTTTAAAAGAAATGAGTTTTGCAAGCGCCTTCTCAGGATTATCCACCACCATCACTGTTGCCGGAAATGTTTTGACTTCTGTCGATGGCAACTTTTTTTCAAACAATAAGAGTGCACTTTCAACTGCGCTGACTAGGCCTCTTGCGCCTGTGTTTTCTTCAAAGGCACGACTTGCCAAAACATCCAAAAGTTTATCTTCAAATTTAATATCGATGCCATAGGCCGCGAAATCGAGTTTTTTCCCGAGAATGATCGGATTGTTCGGATTTTTTAAAATGTTCAGAAGGTCATCCTTATTCAGTTCGTCAAAAACAGCTCTCACAGGAAGGCGGCCGACAAATTCAGATTCAAATCCAAATTTGATCAGATCTTCTGATTTCACATGCTTAAGAAGATCGATCTGCTCTTTTGGGCTTGATATCTGTGCCCCAAATCCGATGTTCTGATCTAAAATCCGCCTCTTTATAATCTGGAAAAGATCACCGAATGCCCCGCTCATGATAAACAGGATGTTCTTGGTGTTGACAGCGCGTTTCTCACGTTTTCCGGTTTTTCGAAACCGCTCAATCTCCTGGATCATTGAAATGGGATCATGGGGAACTTTTAAATCGACATCTGTTTCTTCAAGCGGTTTGAGCAGCGCACGCTGGACCCCGGTTCGTGATACGTCAGCACCGATGATATGGCCGCTGGAAGCAATTTTATCAATCTCATCGATATATATAATTCCATATTGGGCCAACCCTATGTCGTCATCGGCTTCTCTGACAAGGTCTCTTACCAGATCTTCCACATCGCCACCCACATAGCCGGTTTCACTGAATTTGGTCGCATCTCCTTTAACAAAAGGCACCCCGATTTTTTTGGCGATCAGTTTGATCATGTATGTCTTGCCGACGCCGGTCGGCCCCATCATCAGGACATTGTTTTTGATGTTCCCCACCAAATCACTCATTACATTCTGAGTAGATTCAGCGCGTTTGATGCGGTTGAAATGCGTACATATTTTTGTGGCTAAAATGGCTTTGGCACTGTCTTGTTTTACGATATACCGGTCGAGATGGGATATAAGATCTTCAGGCTTTAAGTCGAAATTGATTTTTCTCTTTTTTTTCGGATCTTTTTTGTTTTTTTCAAAAGAGACTTCTTGGGGCAGGGTAATTGGGGATGCGATTTTAACGTTATTCCCAAATTTTTTTGCTAAGAAATCACCGATCTCTTTTTCAAGCTCTTTATGGTCTGGTATTTTTTCATCATATTCTTTCATAGGCGTAACTATAAGCACATCCTTCGGAAAATTCAAGCCGGAAGGAAAAATAGGCGAAGTCCCGCTTCTCATACTGTTCAGTAAATGAACACTTTGAAGATTGGCACTTTTCACCTTATTTGCAGGAGATTGAATTTTTTTCTCAATATATCAGGTTAAAATCGGTTCAGCCACTTTTTCTATTGCTTCAATAGCTATATTTTAATACGTTGCGTTTTGCAAATTTAAAGTGATTTCAAATCAGCAATTTAAATAAAGAATTTCGGGAGGTAGGATGGCAAAAAAAATTTCTCGGAAAAAACTACTAAAAGAACCCGATGAGTTTATGACCATTACCGGAAATTTGTTACGGTTCGTCAAAACGCACAGGGTCAAATTGGTATGGTCCGGCAGTGGAATTGTCTTATTGATATTGATCTTTTTAGGAGCGAAGTTTTTTTCAGATCGATCTGAAAAAAGGGCTGCAATCATGCTGGATAAGTCCATGACCCGGTATGAAAGGGTTTTAAAGGAAAATGATTTACCCAAAGCGTTCCGGGATATGGGAAAAGATTTTGAACAGATTTTAACGAAGTATTCGAAAACAGGAGCCGGAAAGATTGCAACCTTGCTATATGCCAATATGTGTTTTAAAGCTGGTGAGGTTGACAAAGCCATAACACTATATGGAAAAGCCCTGCAATATTTTGGCGATTCGCCCTCTTTAAAAAATATTATCCTGAGCGGGCTTGCCCATTCTTATCAGAAAAAGAAAGATGATGAGCATGCCATCGAATACTTTAAAATGATCACAGCCGGGCCTGATGCCACTTTGAAAGATGAAGCGCTTTTCAACCTGAGTCAAATTTACGGTAAAAAAGGGGATATGGACCAAAAGAGAGACGTTCTCCAACAGATCATTTCAGACCATTCTGATTCCATCTATATTGAGATGGCTAAGGAAGGCTTTTCCGGGTGATAAAAAGACGATTAACTGGGCCTTCCCGGTTAATCGTCTTCGTAAGGAGAAAAACAGATGAAGATTTAGGTTTAATTCTGTTGTAAAATATATGCAAAAAGCTTGCCAGTTTTTTCAGTTATTATCTTCAGGTGGGTTAAAAAATATATTGATAGTATTTTCAATAGGTTGTACTTTATTGTTACAAAAAAATCCAAATGGCCGATGCGCTTACCAGTGCAACAAAGTATCTAAATGGAAACTGTCCGGTTTCCTTTTGGAAACTTATTATTAAAACCGATTTTTAAAGACCCAACAACCGCATCGCATTTCTGCCGCAAATCCCTTCAATTTCATTATGGGACAGATCGGTCTTTTCAAGTTCCTTAAAGTATCTTATCGGTTCTAAAAGCGGGTAGTCGCTCCCAAAGAGGATCCGATTCGGATCGATAATCTGCAGCGCCACCCGGTATATCGATAAATCGTAGAGGTAAGGAGATGCCGCTGTATCAAAATATACATTTTTAAAACTCTCTTTTACCTCCCTTTTTAAAAGATTGAAAAAAAAGATGCCGCCGCCCCAATGGGCAAGGACGATTTTGTTTTTTGGAAATCTTTTTAAAAGGAGATAGATTTGTATTAAGGTATTTTCTGTTTTACCAGGATAAAGATGACCAACAGGTTCGTTCGTATGGATCATGATCGGCAGATCCTTATCCAGACAGATCGCCATAAGGGGGGCAAGCCTGTCCAGACAGGTCTCATTTATGCCCGATTCATAAAACGCAAGTTCGCCAATCCCGAGAAGTCCACCGCCGATACACCGCTCGGTTTCAGAGACAGCGGCGCTGCTGAACGGATCGAAACAGCAAAGCCCGATCAGCCGTCCATGATATTTTTGTGCGGCATCCATGATGTAGTCGTTGTGTCTTTTAAACGTATCGGTTGTTTTCCAGGGAAATCCGAAAATAAC
>CAZSON010000071.1:0-6008 GCA_964608375.1 uncultured Desulfobacter sp.
TCCAATCGATTTAAACCGTTTTTCTCTAAGTATCCGCTGATTCCTTCTATGATGTCAAAGACCACCCAGGGGTCCTGAAACAGTGCGGTACCGACTCCGACGGCTGTGGACCCGGCTAAAATATATTCGATCGCATCCTCCCAGGTCATGACACCTCCGATACCGATAATCGGAATTTGGACTGTTTGATAGACCTGCCATACCATTTTTATTCCGATCGGTTTGATGGCCGGTCCTGAAAGGCCTCCAGTAATATTTGCCAGTTTCGGTTTTCGGGTCTTAATATCGATGGCCATCCCGCCCAACGTGTTGATCAGCGCAACCGCATCCGCTCCGCATGTTTCCACGCTTTTTGCTATGACGGTAATGTCTGTCACGTTCGGGGTTAGTTTTGCTATAACCGGCAGGCTTGTGGCCGATTTAACCGCCCCAATGATTCGGCCCGAAACCTCAGGATCCACTCCAAAACTGCACCCTCCCGCTTCCAGGTTGGGACAGGAAATATTTACCTCGATGGCAGATATACCCTCTTCCTGATCAAGAATCGCAGCGATTCTTGGATATTCATCGACTGAAAGACCTGCTATACTAACGATTACAGGAACTTTATATCGCCTCAGCAGCGGCAGGTCTCTGCGGATGAATCGCCGCACCCCCTGACTCTGTATGCCAATCGAATTCAGCAGACCCCCCGTACATTCGGCAATTCTGGGAGTTGGATTCCCTTCGCGTTCTGCCAGCGTAATGCTTTTGACAGTAAAAGCTCCGAAAACCCCAAGCGCGTAAAACTGAGAGAGCTCCTTCCCATAGCCGGCCGTTCCCGAGGCGGTCACGATCGGGTTGCTCATCTTGATTCCACATAAATTAGTCGTCAGATCAGGTTTCATGATCCTATGCGATATCCTCCAATCTAAAAACCGGTCCTTCGGTACAGACCCGCTGTTTTTCAACAACCTTCCCGTCTCTTACAGATGCGACACAGGATAGACAAACCCCGAATCCGCATCCCATGTGAGCTTCCAGCGATATTTCACACGCTATATCGGTCTTTTTCAGAATAGGAGTGACGGCTTTGATCATCGATGTCGGCCCGCACACGTATGCCCTCTCAAGCGGTCGATCCATTACTTCTTCCAGATGATCGCTTACAAGCCCCTTCAGGCCGTATGACCCGTCGTCTGTTGTGATGAATGTGTCCGCGTCATACGCCCGGAACAGATCTTCACCGAACACTGAGACTGACGATTTAAACCCCAACATGACCGTCATCTTACAGTTCATCCGATATAGTTTATCAGCGACCCCCCAAAGGGATGCCGAGCCACATCCCCCGCCAAGCAGAAAGCAGTTTGTGGCTTTTTCCGGCATGCTGAACCCCTTTCCCAGAGGACCGAGAAGATCGACCTCATCATCGGGTTGAAGGACGCTCATGGCGGAAGTCCCTTTCCCCACAACTCGGTAGACGATTTCAAAAAGGAATTTTTCCGGTTTTACAAGGGCGACACTGAATGGCCTTCGAAGGATA
This sequence comes from uncultured Desulfobacter sp., assembly GCA_964608375.1. Lineage (GTDB taxonomy): Bacteria > Desulfobacterota > Desulfobacteria > Desulfobacterales > UBA2156 > UBA2156. Next base: position 1,526 of record CAZSON010000071.1, read on the forward strand.
AGATCCTCCCTTTTGGGAATCCGTATATTGACGAACTGTCCGGGTAGAGTGACGCTTGGCAGTCTGTCTTCATGAAGAACAAGCCGGTAATGATCCTTGCAAATGCGGGTGTTTGACACCACCGAGGCGCTGTGTCTTAAGTCTATTTTGTTCATGATGCCTTCATGTCATGCGAAACACAGGCAACCTATTTCGAAGCTTCTTTTCTTTGCTGGGACAGAATGTGCGTCATAAACGCACCGATCCCCTGGGGCGTTATTTCTCTACCGAATTGAAGTTTTTCCAATGTATCCATAAACGCTCTGGCAGGCGGTGAAAATTGCTGTCCCTCGAGATACGCAATACTGACATCGAGATAGATTTTTTCACTTTTTAAGGGGACTGCAACAAGATTTCCTTTTTCGATTTCTTCAGCCACGGTTTGGCGCACCAAAAACGATACGCCGTCTCCTCGATGAACGAGTTGCTTGATAAATTCAGTGCTTCCAACCTCCATCAGGATATCGGGGGTACAATTATTCTGCGAAAATAGCCGATCGGTTAGTTTTCTGGTTCCTGATCCTTTTTCTTTCATGATGAAGGGCTCTGTCGAGAGCTCCCTGAAAAAAATGGCTTCCTTTTTCGCAAGGGGGTGATCAGGTGACACGATGACCATCATTTCTTCCCGGCTAAAAGGGATAAAACATACACCGGGAACATCTTCTGCCTTCGCAATGATGACGATCTCGTTTTTAAAATCGAGCAGGCTGAGGGTCATTTCAAGGGAGTTCCCCTCATTCAGTTCGATTTTGATATTCGGGTATCGGTCGTGGAATGAACTCAACATAAACGGCATGAAATAGCGCGCATAAGTCTTGCTGGTCCCGATGCGGAGTACACCCCGTTTGAGTTCCCGCATGTCGTCTATAGCGTTTTCGATCTCTTTTTCAAGGCCGAATATGGTTTTTGCATATTGATAAAGAATTCTTCCCTCATCGGTCAGCCAGTTCTTCCGGCCCTTTTTTTTAAAAAGTTTGAAACCGCAGAATCCTTCAAATGCTTTCATCTGGACGGTAATAGCCGGTTGGGAAACAAACAGGTCCGATGCAGCACGGGTAAAGTTGAGATGTTTGGCGGCATGGTAGAACATTCTGAACTGGTTAAAATTGATCATCGGCCACGTCTTTATGAATGAGCCGGTCACTCGCGGATAAAGATACACTTTCAATGATACCAAGGATCAAAACATACTCTCCACAGTTAAAAAATATTTATATATCTTTTTCAATCTATAATGACAGCTTATGCATAGCATAAAATTAATTGTTTTGACAGCATTTATAAAATCGTCCATAAACTATATAAATCTCGGGTTGCGCCGCCTGTTCCACCTGACCAATCACTCCTGAACACGACTGAATGTTCGCAGCAAGGAGTTCAACATATATCCGTAAACGTTCCATGAAAAGGAGGTTCCAAATGTCAGATGAAAATAGAGGAAGATTTCCGGATCCCCACGATTTTAAGGTTCCCTCCGAACTTGAAGGCTGGGAAGAGATGTATCCGTCCCATCACCTGTTTTCAAAAGACAGGGCTGATTGGGAAAAAGCCCAATTTTGGTATCAGGACAAGATTCACGCACCTGAACCGATGCCGCCTTTAGATCTGCTTTTTCAGGAGGCCTGGCAAATATCACTTTCCCAATACACGACCCGGGTATTTTGTATCCCCCCTGCCCAGGGAATCGCTCAGCGAATGGTAGGATGTTACATGTATATCTGTGCTATTGCGCCGCCGCCCGATGAGGTGATAGGGGAAAAGGCCGCTCTGTTTGAAAAGCGTGTGTTTTATGTTTTTGAGCATTACGAAGAGCTGTGGGACAAATGGCTGACCAAGTTCAAGGCGCTGGGTGAAGAAATGGCGGCCGTAAAAATGGTGGCAGAACTGCCAAAATTCGTTCCTGAAGATCAGGTTTTGCCCGTTCCGACCGGCTGTTATGCCTCATACGATCTGATCGATTCCTTTGATAAACTGGTCAGTTTGATGTTCAAAGGCTGGCAATATCATTTTGAAATGCTAAACCTTACTTATCTTGCCTACCTGATGTTTGCCGATGTATCCCGCAAACTCTTTCCCGGTATCAGCGAGAGCGCCATCGGGAAGATGGTAGCAGGGGCCTATGTTTCCATGTTTAAACCCGAAGAAGAACTCTGTCGGCTTGCCCGGCAGGCACATTCCTCACCGGATGTGACGGAAATTTTAAAAAGCGACAGCCCTGTTGAGGATAAAATCGCCGGACTTGAAAAGACATCGGACGGGAAGAGCTGGCTCGATGCGTATGAAAAGGCCAAAGACCCGTGGTTCTTTGTGTCATGCGGCAGCGGTTGGCTCCACTATGAGGGAAGTTGGGTCACGACCCCTGAGATCCCTTACGGCTACATCAGGAGCTATGTAGAACGGCTTGAAAAAGGAGAAAAAATCGAGCGGGACCTGAATGAAGTTTCCAGAGAGAGGGATGAGATCGTCGCCAAATACCGGGAACTGATAAAGACCGACGAGGATAAAAAGGCGTTCGATGACGCTTTTAACACCATCCGAACCATATATCGCTATGCCGAAGACCACCTATTCTGGGTCGAGCACTGGTTTCACACCATCTGGTTCAGCAAAATCAGGGAACTCGGCACGCTTTTGGTCAATGCCGGGATGATCGATGAGGTCGATGACATTTATATGTTCAATCGTTATGAGATCCCCGAACTCCTCACCGAAGTTGCCACCGGTTGGGCCCTGGGTGTGAACATCCCGATGAGAGGCGAGCATTACAAAACCAAAGCGAAAAAACGAAAAAAAATTCTAGAGGCCGCCAGGTCCTGGAATCCCACTCCTGCCCTGGGTGTGCCGCCCGAAGAGGTGGCTGAACCATTTACCATTATGCTCTGGGGGATCACCACCGATACGGTCAAGGAATGGCTCAAAGGCGTCGACGTGACAGCGGCGGAAGGGGTCTCGGAGCTCAAAGGCTTTGCCTCGGCGGCCGGAGTGGCCGAAGGGCCGGCCCGCGTCCTGAAGCTGCTCAAGGATATTGTTGAACTTAAAGCCGGAGAAATCCTGGTCTGCCCGACAACCAATCCCTCCTGGGCGCCTGTTTTTACTAAAATAAAGGCCGCGGTAACCGATATCGGAGGGTTGACCAGCCATGCGGCCATCGTTTGCAGGGAATACGGCGTCCCGTCGGTTACCGGCACCGGAGTCGCTACTTCGGTTATCAAAACCGGCGATACAATCCGGGTGGATGGAGACACAGGTATGGTCACAATAGTTGAAAGAGCAGGATAAAGGATCGGGAGAGAGGGAAAGCCTCGCCTGCTTGGAAGAACACCATGGCGTATATCATCAATTTTGAAGATCTGAATAAAAACTCCCTCCAACAGGCGGGCGGGAAAAATGCCGGCCTGGGAGAGATGATCAACGCCGGAATTAACGTACCGCCAGGATTCGCAGTGACCACCGAAAGCTACCTGGCATTTATTTCGGATAAGGGAATAAAAGACGATATATTTCGTATCCTTTCCAAAATCAACCTGGGCGACATCAATTCCCTTAATACCACCAGTGCCGAAATTCAAACAATCATCAGGAATACTCCTGCTTGCAATGAAATCAAGGCGCCCATTGTTGAGGCCTATGGCCGGCTCTGTACAAAATGCGGGGTAGAATCGGTTCCGGTGGCAGTACGCAGCAGCGCCACAGCAGAAGACCTGCCAACGGCCAGCTTTGCCGGTCAACAGGACACCTATCTTTGGATTCAGGAACTGGATAACCTTCTGGAAAAGGTTCAATGGTGCTGGGCGAGTCTTTTCACGCCAAGGGCCATCGATTACAGGATTAAAAATAATTTCCCCCATGATAAGGTGCTGATTAGTGTTGGTGTTCAGAAAATGGTCAATCCAAAGGCTGCCGGAGTGATGTTTACCTTGAATCCGACAGATGGAGACCCGTCAAAAGTGGTCATCGAGGGAAACTGGGGACTGGGGGAGACAGTGGTGTCCGGAACGGTTAATCCGGATAAATTTATCGTCGACAAGGTCGTGATGGAAACCACCGATAAAATCGTATCCACCAAACAGATCGAATCTGTTTTTGATCCACAAGTCGGAGAGGTCATAAATGCCGATATCGATCCGGCAAGGCAGTCTAAATGCTGCCTTGAAGACAGAGAGGTTAAGGAGTTGGTCAGAATATCCAAGGAAATCGAGAACCATTACGGTTGCCCAATGGATATTGAATGGTCCATCGATAAAAATTTTCCCTTTCCAAGAAATATATTTATAGTTCAGGCTCGTCCCGAGACCGTGTGGAGCCAGCGTAAGGCAGAGCCGGTTATTGGCAGAAAAAGCGGCTACCAGCTGCTGATGGAGCAGGCCATGAAACGGATCAAAATTCAGGAATAAAGAAAGGTGCATCAATGAAAAACATGAGGGATTTTATCTCCAAGGCGGAA
>CAZSON010000071.1:6108-12977 GCA_964608375.1 uncultured Desulfobacter sp.
AATAAAGAAAGGTGCATCAATGAAAAACATGAGGGATTTTATCTCCAAGGCGGAAAGTGAGGGTGTCCTCAAACGGATCAAGGCCGAAGTTGACTGGAACCTGGAATTGTCGCACATCGCAAAACTCAACGAAGAGGAAAGAGGCCCGGCACTTCTTTTCGAAAACGTAAAAGGGTACGACTCCCCGATCATTACCAGTGTGTGTACAACAACGGAAAGACTGGCCCTCATCATGGGCCAGCCCAGGGAATCCACCCTCGTGGACCTTTATAAGGAATGGGCAAGGCTCGGGGAAAATCTGACTCCGCCAAGGTGGGTAGATGCTGTAGATGCCCCCTGTAAAGAAAACATTTTGATAGGCGACGAAATCGATCTGTTCAGGTTTCCTGTCCCCAAATTCTACCCTCTGGACGGAGGACGCTTTTACGGAACCGCCCACTTTATTATCAGTAAGGACCCGGAATCCGGATGGATCAACCTTGGCACCTATCGAAGCCAGCTTCTGGAAAAAAACAAAATAGGAACCCAGTTTATTAAGGGCAAACACGCAGACATCATGTTGAAGAAATACCAGGCCATGGGTAAGCCGATGCCGGTGGCATCAATCGTCGGCTGTGACCCGCTGCTTTTTATCCTGGGGGCAGCACGGGTATCGGCCTTTGTCTCGGAATACGATGTTGCCGGTGCGCTTCGGGGTGAGCCGGTAGAGGTCGTCAAAGGAGAGACTGTCGATTTGCCGATACCCGCCCATGCTGAAATCGTTGTTGAAGGTGAGGTTGATGCCGATAAATTCATGGAAGAAGGGCCGTTCGGCGAATACACCGGTTATTATTCAGGGGTCGGCACAGATCCGCGCAATTTTATTGACGTGAAGTGCGTCACCCACAGAAACAACCCGATCTTCTGGGGAACCACTGTGGGCCGGGCGGTAACCGATACCCACATGACCATGGCACTGTCCTATGGCGCAAACTTGTGGCAGCAGCTTTTGGCTATGAAAATACCGGGTTTGAAGGCTGTTTACTGTCCACCGGAGGGCTCCGGAAGGTTCATGGCCATAATCTCCATGAAGCAGATGTACCCTGGACACGCTGACCAGGTGTTGACAGCAGCTATTTCAACTGAAATGGGCGCCTATGGACTGAAAACGGTCATCGTTGTGGATGAAGATATCGACCCCTGGGATATCCCCAGGGTGATGTATGCTTTGAGTTTCCGGTTTCAACCCAACCGATGTCAGATCATCAAACGGGGACGGTCCACACCGCTCGATCCATCTCTCCCGATCGATGCCAGAGAGATTACCGGAAGACTCCTGATGGATGCCACTATTCCCTATGATTGGGAAGAAAAGCCGATTCCGATAGAACTCGACCCAGAGGTGGTGAAGAAGGTTAAGGCAAGGTGGTCTGAACTGATGGGTCTGTAGGAGGAATTTTCAGCATACACAAAACCAAAACGATATGAAAAAGACCATTCTGATTGTAGCAAATCTCGATACCCGCGGCTTTGAATTCAAGATGGTCAAGGAGCTTATAGAATCCAGAGGCCACAACGCACTGCTTCTCGACTTTAGCATGGAACAGGAACCGTTTTTCCCAGGCGATATCACCTGTGAGGAGGTCGCCAGGGAAGGCGGTATTGATGACATCGACAAAGTTCGCCAGCTGTACCGTACAAAACGAATCCTTGCGACTGAGAACCAGATCTCAGGCGCAATAAAGATCGTAAGCCGCCTCCTAAAGGAGGGTAAGGTGCATGGTGTGCTCGGCGTAGGAGGCGGCACTTCTTCACTGGTGTCGACCAGTATCATGCGATCCCTCCCGTTTGGCATGCCAAAGCTGATGGCTTCGAGCATGGCCGGACATCCCAAATACGTGGATAAATATGTCGGAACCAAAGATATCACCATGCTCAACACGGTCGTCGATGTTGTGGAACTTAACCCGATACTCAAAATACAGCTTATAAACGCCGTTGGCGCAATCTGCGGCATGGTTGAAATCTCTCCAGGGTGGGAAATAACATTTGAAAAACCGGTTATCGCGATTACCTCATTCGGTTTTGCGGAACGGGCGGTCGAACCGGCGATACATTTTCTCCGAAAAAAAGGGTTTATTCCGGTGCCGTGTCATGCTCAAGGACGCGGAGACCGTGCCATGGACGAACTGATCCGGGAAGGTTGGTTCCAGGGGGTTATAGACCTTGTCAGCCGCGGTATAGGAGAGGAGCTTCTGGGAGGCAACTGCGCAGCCGGAAACGATCGTCTCCTTGCAGCCAGCGAATCCGGTATTCCCCAGGTGGTTGCGCCATCGGGACTGGATATGCTGAGCATAGGGGGCCGGCCTGAATTGCTGCATAAATATAAGGACAGACCACAAGCTTTAATTGACGAGCTTCGCATTGAGGCGAGAACCAGCCCGGGAGAATTGGAGCAGATGGCTGAAATTATAGCTAACAGGCTCAATTGCTCAAGCGCCCCATCTGCAGTTTTGATCCCTTTAAAAGGTTGGAGTTCATTGGACAAGGAGGGGCTTGCGCTATATGCCCCCGAGGCAGATGCCTTCTTTACATCGTCCCTGAAAAAACGTTTGAACCCAAATATCCTGGTAAAAGAAGTGAATCTGCACCTGAATACACCGGAGTTCGGGAGGGAAGCGGTCGATCTTTTTAATAAGATGTTTAAAAAAAATCAGACCAAATCATGACAGACGCTTAAGAAGTCTTTTGTGAGCAACACTGAGTTTTTTCGGAGTTTGCGCAACCATCAATCATGAACCCGACATTTGTTGAAACCGTTATCCAAACCGAAACAGGTTCATACGATATTGAGGCCGGCATCAGACGAATCGGAGACGACCTGCTGGTTGCAATACGGGGAGGAGAAAAACCGCACATCGGGGCTATCGCTGTGGCCCAGCCAAGACCGAGCCTCAAAACCCCGGAAACAACCAGCGCGACAGCTTCTGTTTTCTGCTTTCCGGGCCATAAGGAAGACGAACTCGTCAAGGGGGTATCGGAAGTTCTTGCCGCGGTATTGGGCGCCAGGGTCGTGGTCACCGCCGGAATGCATTGGGATAATATAAGTGAGAAAGGGATAAGGAAGGTAATCAAAAACAGCGAAGTGCTCGTGGATCTTATTTTAAAAACGGTTTCATAACCTTAACGAGAAAAATCTGATGGCAAATCGAATAGTAATAGGCATTACCGGAGCCAGCGGCGTTATATACGGCGTCAGGATGGTTCGGCTTCTTAGGGACACAGATTACGAGACCCATCTGATTATATCCGAGGCAGGTATACTAAATATAGAAATCGAAACCGGATACAGGGCTGAAAAGGTGGCGGCCATGGCCGATTATACATACGACCAAGTGAATGTTTCCGCATCTCTTGCAAGCGGTTCATTTCTAACACAAGGCATGGTGGTCGTTCCATGCACCATTAAAACCCTGTCCGGAATTGCAAACTCGTATACGGAAAATCTGCTCGTGCGGGCTGCCGACATAACACTCAAAGAAAAACGTAAACTGGTCCTTGTGGTCAGGGAGACCCCACTGCACAAGGGGCATCTCAGGCTGATGACCATGGCTGCAGACTTGGGGGCACATATCCTGCCGCCTATCCCCTCCTTTTATCACATGCCCAAAACCATCGACGACATTATTGATCAAACCATCGGCAAGATTTTCGATTACTTAGGCATCGAACATGAGCTGTTCCGGCGCTGGAAAGGTTATGAACCGGCTGACTGTATCGGCCAAACCTAACCCATATAAAGTTTCAGCAATCGAGCGCAGCCGCCGGTGATTTGTTTAGATATACCAAGATGCTCAAAGTCGTTCGCAAATGATTTTTTGCGAGTTCATCAAATTTGACTTTACGCAAATTCGCCTGCGGCAAATGCTCGGGTATGAATCTTTATTGAGATGAAAGCCGATTGAATGCCATCCTGCCACCCTTTAATTCAAAAACATCGGTATAACCGAGTTTAATCAGCTCAAAACCGGCGATGCGACCCATATGGCCTCCGCGACAATAAACCACAATTTTGGTCTCCTTTGAAGTCGGCAATTGATCAATATTTTCCCTGATTTTTCGAAAATCAATAAATGCATCGGTCCCGGGAATATGGGTTTGTTCCGGTATATGTACATCGAGCAGAAAAAAATCCTTGTGTGCCAACATCTCTTTCAGGTCGGCCGGCTCTAACTGTTTGAGCTCGCCTGCAAGGACAGGCTGCAGCGCCGGGATCAAAACCAATATCAGCCCTAACAGACAGATATAATATCGTTTCATTTTTTCTCCTTAATAAAAACTGATAATCGTGTAAAAAGACCGCATTGTCTTCTAACTGACCCTTCCTGGAAAATTTCGCAGGCCTATTCGATTTTAGCTTTATACAATCGAAGGCTGTTTGTCACCACCGAAATGCTGCTCATGGCCATGGCCAGGGCAGCCAGGATCGGGTGGAGCTGCCTCAATATTAAAGGGAAAAAAAGAAATGGCGCCAAGATTCCCGCCGCAATCGGGATGAGCACCACATTATACCAAAAGGCCAGAAACAGATTCTGTTTGACGGTGCGCATGGTTTTGTGACTGATTTTGATCGCCTTGGATACACCGGTTAAGCTGCCGCTTGCCAGAATAACATCGCCGGTTTCGATAGCCACGTCGGTTCCTGTCCCGATGGCCAGCCCGATATCTGCCTGGGCCAGGGCAGGGGCATCATTGATCCCATCGCCCACCATGCCGACTTTCTCTTCTTTTTCCTGCAGTTCTTTAATCTTGGATGATTTTTCTTCGGGCCGCACCTCGGCAAATATGTCGTCGACATGAACCTGTGAACCGATAGCGCGGGCGGTCTGCAGGTTGTCGCCGGTCAGCATTACAACCCTCAGTCTATGGCGATGAAGCTGATTGATCGCCTCCCGGGATTCAGGTTTGACGGTGTCTGATACCGACAATAATCCTGAAAGCTTGTTATTACGGCCCAAAATCATCACTGTTTTGCCTTCGGACTGCAGTTCATCGATATGGTTTTTAGCCCTGCTGATGTCGACCCCTAATTGGTCGAACCATTTGGGCTTGCCCAGTTGCAAAAACTGACCATTTACCTGAGCCTCAACACCAAAACCACCATGGGCTTTGAAATTTTCGAGTTCCCAAAGCGGGATCTGACGTGATTTAGCTTCTTTGACAATGGCCTTGCCCAGTGGATGTTCCGATCCTTTTTCAACCGACGCCGCAAGTTTTAGAAATTGATCGTCTGATTTAAACTCCGCATCAAATGAAATAATATCAACTACGGCCGGTTTGCCCACGGTGATGGTTCCGGTCTTATCCAGTACGATGGTATCCAGTTTGGTAGCATTTTCAAGCGCGGTGCTGTTTTTAAAAAGGATCCCCTTTTCAGCACCTTTACCGGTCCCGGCCATAATCGCGGTCGGGGTAGCCAGGCCAAGAGCGCAGGGACAGGCGATGACCAGAACCGCCACCAGGCGAATCATGGCCGGGACAAACTCTCCGGTGATTCCCCACCAGATGCTGAATGTCACCAGAGCGATCAGTATGACAGATGGTACAAAAATCGCTGCCACTCGGTCCGCAAGGGCCTGGATCGGCGCCTTGCTGCCTTGGGCTTCCTGAACCAGCTTGATGATCTGTGCAAGAGCGGTTTCCTTGCCCACCCGTGTGGCTTTAAATTTGAGCAGGCCTTCACCGTTGATCGTTCCGCCTACAACCATATCGCCCGAATGCTTGTCTACCGGAAGCGGTTCACCGCTCAGCATCGATTCATCCACGGCTGACTCGCCTTCGAGCACAGTTCCATCCACCGGAATTCGTTCACCCGGACGGACGAGAACGATATCTGCCACTTTGACCCGGGTTAAAGGAATTTCAATTTCAGCGCCGTTTTCCAGAATGGTCGCGGTTTTGGGCTGGAGACCGATCAGCTTGCGGATAGCACCACCGGTTTTGCCTTTGGTCCGGGCTTCCAGCATCTTGCCGAGCTTTATGAGAGTGATAATCACCGCCGATGTTTCGAAATAGACGTGTTCACCCCATATTGGATTGATCAAGACCGCGGTAGAGTAGAAAAAGGCAACCGAAGATCCCAGGGCGATCAGCACATCCATGTTGGCGCTTTTGTTCCGAAGGCTTTTAAATCCTCCGGTATAATAATCCCATCCGGTATAAAACTGGACCGGCGCTGCCAGTGCTAAAAAGAGCCAGTTGACCCAAATTGCATGGCTCCAGGAGCCGATGAGGCTGAAATCACGCAACATGCTCAATCCAAACAGCGGCAGAGAAAAGATAAGCCCGACGATAAATTTTTGAGTCTGATTTCTGATTTCGGCGGCACGTGCTGCAGATTCTGCATCCCCTTCGTCAAGCGTATCATCCGGGGTGATGGCGCCGTAGCCGGCCTTTTTAATCGCCGCAACGATATCCTCCAAGGATGAAATGGCCGGGATGTATTCCAGCGACACCCGCTCTGTTGCAAAATTCACCGTGGCCGATACAACACCCGGTACTTTTTTGTTCAGGGCTCGTTCAATATTTGCAGCGCAGTTGGCACATGTCATGCCGGTGACCGGCAGGTCGGTTTTAAAGGACGGCACACCGTAGCCGGACCGATGAATCCTGGTGACTATGTTGGGGATGCCGACCTGCTGTGGATCAAAAGAGACCGCCGCCTGTTCGGAGGCAAAATTGACATTCGCCTGGGTCACCCCGCCAAGTTTACGAATGCCGCGCTCGATATTTGCGGCACAATTGGCACATGTCATGCCGGTGACCGGTAACGTTACCGTCTGTTCAGCCATAGATTTTGCTTCCCCCTTGAATCTGGATTTTTTTCACCT
>CAZSON010000072.1:0-12888 GCA_964608375.1 uncultured Desulfobacter sp.
AAATACGGCCTAGTTCTCTCATCATCCGGCATTTCATATCATTTAAGAAAACGGGGAAGTAATTTGTAAAAAATTAAGGCTGCCCATGGCCCCCCCGTCGATATTATTCCTGTAGATGACATCGCCTTCTCATTTGATATAGAAAGAGAAAACGATTATACAATAATTTAAAATACCAAACTGAAAATAGCATAGGACTTGATTTGAAGGATGAATTAAAAGAGTCCAATCTCTAAAATATACTTTTTCTAATTCTCGTCCAGGACCGCTTGGAGTACCTCACACTCACTGCAGATTGTAATCTTTTCACGCCAGCTTCTCTGATCCTCACCTGCACAGATTGTCCCGTTTATAAACCAGCAAAATTTTCCGGCATGATACTCCCAAGCCGGACATTTCTTTTTTTGATCTGCGGTGCATTTTTTGATCACCCAGCAGTTCCTTGTCCTAGTTCTACCCTTTTTTGTACGGGAGATCAGAAAATAAACCTGTCTTTCCGCAGAAACGGGGACAGAACGCCATCCCTGCTCATAACTGTGGATTGCCTTTATGGATATTCCAAGCAGTTGAGCCATCTGTTTCTGTGTTTTGTTCAGTCTCTTACGAAAATTTTTAAATTCCTGTTTGTTCATCATGCCCTCCCACCGCAGTTTGCGTTTTTTTTATCATGAAAATACCATAAAAGTTAAAAGTACCACGACGGAATATTGCCGGATCGGGAATCTCTTCAGAATTATTAAGAATATGGAAAATTGCAATAATTGTGCCATTGTATATTGTTTCATGTTGTAAAATATAACTTGACAACTAAAACTATACTATCATGATATTATTGATAAATATAATCAAATTAATCCTGGGATCGGGAACAATTGATGACCGGCGGATGCTATGTATTGGCGGCCAAACAAGCGGGAGGTGGTTAAATGACCACCTGGGCCGGTGATATTACCATTGATGAATTTTATTTGTTGTTTTCCTACTTTTCAAATTTTACACCAATGACTTTAGGGCCAACCCAGATAATCTGGCCGGCTCTGTTTTCCTGCCCAAAAAGATGGTACGAATATATCATTGAGATGTTCTGCCCAACCGAAAATGTCCCCTCGCTTTCGATTAAAAACCCGTCTTCGCTTATATTTTTAATCCATCCCTGATAAAGACGACCTTGGACGATAAAATCCACCGGTATGTCAACAGGACGTCTGACAAATTCTCTTTTATCTTTAGTCGTCATGTTTCCCTCGGTTCCGTTCGTGGGGTATGCAATAGGAACCAGGTAGCATCTATGCTGAGTACAGTCAATATGTCCAAGTTATTAGAATCTTGGCGAGATTCTGAGAATTCTTAAACACAATCCAATATAATTGTTTTTGACCCTTGCAACAAAAAAATGTATATAACCTCAATCGAGGCTGAAGGGAGGAATAATATGGAATACGATTTTCTTGTTGACACCTATAACACCGAACGGATTAAGACCCTTAGCGTTTGGAGTATGTTCATGGACGAGGATCTTTTAATTCGCCCTCACCCTTTAGGCAGAAACGATCGGAATCCACTTGAGCACATGGTACATCAATGCCTTGGTGAAGAGAAATGGTTCCACAATATGTTCGGCATTGATGTGGAAGCAGCGCCTTTGCCTGATGAGGAAACGCGCCTTGAATTTATTAAACAATATGCTGAAGATTCCGGAAAACGGCTTACCATTCTGAAAGCAAAGGACAAAGTCTGGTGGGAACAAGAGGTTTCTTTTTTTGAAACCAAGCGAATCAGAACCTGGATTATGGTAAGGAGGATAGCACATACGGCACATCACCGGGCGGAACAGACGGCAATACTAAGAATGTTGGGCAGAAAAATCCATAGTATTTATGGACCGTCTGCTGATTCAGGTGGTTTACCGAAAAATAACGCATTAACCATATACGCATACCCGGACATAGAATCTCTTATTGAAGGCGAATCCAAAGGCGGTTTAAAAGCACCGCTGCCCGGACCGGGAAACGCGCCTTGCACAGAGCGTCCGGATATTTAAGAAAAGGAGATGCAACATTATGTCAAAATTAGTTCCACCCCACGGCGGGAAAGGGTTGACCATCTGCCTGCTTGAAGGAGATGAACTGGCTGCAGAAAAGAAAAAAGCAGCGAAATTAAAACAGATACCGATCTCACAACGGGTAAAGGGTGATTTGATAATGATCGGTATCGGCGGGTTCAGCCCGCTGGCCGGATTTATGACAAAAGCAGACCGAAAACGCGTCTGCAATGAGTACCTGCTGCACGATGGCACCTTCTGGCCGGTTCCTGTTACCCTGGATGTCTCAAAGGAAGACGCCGATGTGATCGACGAAGGGGATGAAATCGCTTTATTTGATCCGGAGGGTGACGAGATCATGGCCACCATGAGGGTCACCGAAAAGTTTAAGTTGACCGAAAGCGATAAAAAATGGGAATGCGAAAAGGTCTTCAAGGGTGAAGGCACCCCTACGGTTGAATCGTTCTGGAAGATCGCCGAAGCGGATCACCCGGGCGTTCAGATGGTTATGAGTCAGAAAAACTTTTGTCTTGCCGGCCCTGTAAGGGTTCTCAGTGAAGGGGAGTATCCGACCAAATACGCCGGCATCTACCATCGCCCGGCAGTTTCCCGAAAAATTTTTGAGGATAAAGGGTGGAGCGAAGTAGCCGCTTTGCAACTGAGAAATCCGATGCACCGGTCCCACGAATACCTCTGCAAAATAGCTGTCGAAGTATGCGACGGTGTCTACATTCACTCACTGGTCGGCAACCTCAAACCGGGTGATATCCCGGCCGAAGTGCGGGTAAAATGTATCGATATCCTGGTTCAAAATTACTTTGTAGGAGCAAATGTGGTACAGGGCGGCTATCCACTCGACATGAGATACGCCGGCCCCAGAGAGGCGCTGTTGCATGCCACGTTCCGACAAAACTACGGCTGCTCGAAAATGATTATCGGCCGTGATCATGCCGGTGTGGGTGATTTCTATGGGATGTTCGAGGCACAGACCATCTTTGACAAAATCCCCCGACCGGATGAACCCGGCAAAGCGCTGATTTGCCGGCCGCTGAAAATCGATTGGACATTTTATTGTTACAGGTGTGACGGCATGGCCTCGCTGCGGACCTGCCCCCACGGCAAGGAGGATCGAGTGCTTCTTTCCGGAACGCTGCTTCGCAAATTGCTTTCAGAAAACGGCAATATTCCCGATCACTTCGGCCGGGATGAAGTTCTGGCCATTCTTCGATCGTATTACGAGGGGTTGACTGAAAAGGTAGAAATCAAAACCCACCGGGCGGCTACCGGCACCTGAACCCCGGCTGGGTACCAGATTTGCCAGCCCACGGTCGAGTTCAAAGAAATAGGGAGCCCGGAAGACGGCTCCCTTTTTTGATCGACAAAGCGTCAAGCGCTATATTCTGCCAGTGTATTCGTTATAAGCGAGAGCGGTCGTGCGGTATGCCAGATGTGCCAACTTGGAAAACGGCGTGTAGGCAAACAGGCAAAAAACAAACATAAGATGAACAAAATAGATGAAATAGGATACTCCGCCCCATCCAGCCAATCTGGTTATTTCCGTCAACATGCCAGAAAGACCTAAAGCGAGTGCTAGCCCCAGCAGGTACCAATCCTTATAATTGGAGAACTGATCGGGTTTGGCCAGCCTATTTTTAATCATGAGGCAGCTGCCGATAATTAAAGCGATGCCGCTGATATTGGCCAGCCATTTTACCGGGTTCATCTGCGAATAGGGGCCGTGGTTTTGGAAAACATAAACGGCAACAAAGAAAATACTGGTGACCATAAAAAGCCCGATAAATCCGAATAGGACCATCATGTGGTTCACTCGACGGTCCTTGTTTTCAGAACAATCTGCAAACTTTGTGTGTTTAAAAATGGTTGGAATCACACGAAAAAATGCCTTAATAAATCCGGCGGGATCGATCTCTTTTTTCTCGGTCTTTCCCTCGATCAGTGCATTTTGATGGATATCATTCAAAAACCTTTTCAGGCCCAAAGCAAAAATAACGATAGACCAAAACATGGCCGGGATCATAATGATATCAACCAGCCAGGTAGAGAAAAATTTTGCGTGCACGATCTCACCACCGCCTGGCGTCAGGTCGAGCAATCCGGTGGAAAAACCAACAACCAGGAATAAGATAATTGGGATTGCCAATAATAGCGGCAATTTCTTCGGATCGTTTATGGCGTTGCCCAAGCTTTTAGG
This sequence comes from uncultured Desulfobacter sp., assembly GCA_964608375.1. Lineage (GTDB taxonomy): Bacteria > Desulfobacterota > Desulfobacteria > Desulfobacterales > UBA2156 > UBA2156. Next base: position 4,254 of record CAZSON010000072.1, read on the forward strand.
AACGGCGTATTCGGCAATGGCCATTGATCGGATCGCCCCGAGAACATCACTGGGTTTGGCGCCGCGGGGGCAGTTGGTTGTGCAATCACCGCAATTGTGGCACAACCAGATATCCAAGTTGCCGATCAAGCGCTCTTTTAGTCCCCATGATGCGGCAATCATTTCTTTTCTTGGAAAGGGTTTCTTATCTGGTGAAATCGGACAAATGACCGAACAGGTGGCACACTGAAAACATTTTTTGAGTGTATCGCCTCCTAACCCGACCAATTTTTTAATAAAAGCGATATCAGGCTCTATCAGATACGTATTCTGCATCTTGACACCTCCCGCGGGTAAATCTTTGCCGAATCGGAGCATTTTTCCGGGATCCGGCACTTTTTGACGGTTAAAACCCCTTGAAGGGGTTTGGACCGATCTCCTCAATGCTTGCTACAAAATCATCAATAATCTTTGGGAGCGTTTGATAATCATCTATGGCCACCTGAAATTGAGTGACCCGTTCCTCCTCGAGTGCCAGAGTGGAAAGGGCATCGCCAATTTTTTTCATCCGAATATCGGCAAGCTCGCTCCCTTTAATAAAGTGGCACTGGTAGTCATCACCGTGTTTACAACCAAGCAAAAAAACGCCGTCCAATCCTTTGGCCATGGCATCTTTGATCCAGACCACGTTGACAGAGCCGAGGCATCGCACCGGAACAAACCGGACATCTGCGGAATAGGTGACCCGGTTCAGCCCGATAATGTCCAAAGCCGGATAGGCGTCGTTTTCGCATACCAGCCCGAGAATCCGAAGCGGAGGCTCGTCATAATCGTCCTCGGTCGGGATGTCAATCGCCTTTATCATCGATCCGACACTGTCAATGCTGTAATCAGAAAAATTGATGATCCGTTCCGGACAACAGCCCATACAGGTACCGCATCGCCGACAGCGTGACGGGTTGGGCTTTGGTGTTCCCTTCTCATCATCGTCGATTGCTCCGAAGGGACATTCCTCTGTACACCGTTTGCACTGGGTGCATCTTTGAAAGAAAAAGTCGGGAAAACTCATATCACCGAATCTTGGATGCACGGAAACACCTCGTTTAGACGACTCCAGACACTGAATGGCTTTTAATGCCGCGCCGGTTGCATCCTCTACCGACTCTTCGACGGTCATGGCCCGCCGGATACAACCGGCTGCATAGATTCCGGTTCGCTGGGTTTCATACGGGAAACAGATGTAGTTAGAATCGGCATATTCATTAAAAATAGCGTTATCTCGAAATCCCGGTCCCTGTCGGTATGCAAGGTTAATCACCGGATCGTCTTTGGTTGCCGGGACCATTCCGGTGGCCAGCACCACCATATCGGCTTTGACCTGAATCTTTTCACCGAGCAGCGTATCTTCGGCTTCCACCATCAGGCCGTCACCATTTTTAGCCACGCCGGTCACCTCCCCTTTGGTCAAAAATATGCCCTCGTCTTGCTGGATGGCCGTGTAAAAATTTTCTGTCAGCCCCATCGTACGCATGTGCTGATAAAAAATATAGGCTTTGCCGTCAGGATAATCTTCCCATACATACCGGGCCTGTTTGAGCGACACCAGGCTGGTCACCGCACCGGCATAGGCAAAGTCTTTATCGTCCCCCTGACCTGGGCTTTGGATGAAGATCACCGATTTGGCTTCCTTCCCGTCGGACGGTCTCACGATTTTACCGCTATGGGCAATTTCTTCAAATTGATTGTTGGTAACGACATCCGGAATCTCGCCAAAGCCGAGATGGGCAAATTCCCCTTCTTCAGGCTGATACGGTTGCCAGCCGGCGGCCACTATAATCGCGCCGAATTTTTCGCCATTTGGATCGATGGTTAAAATGTCCTGTTTGCCCTTGTTGTATTCCATGAAAAGTGCATGAAGTTTGGCCGCATCCAATTCATTTCCCTTTTCATCGACTTTCATTTCATCCGGCAACTGAAAGGGAACGTCAAATTCTATTTTTTCGCCGGGGTTTTTGAAAGTCACGGTAAAATCACCCGGCTGTCCGGCGATGCGTGCCACAAGCGTATCGGTTTTTACCGTAATGTTCGGATGGTTTTCGAGTTCGTTTATCCTGGAATCGATCGAAGGGGGCATCAGATCGTCATAGGGGTATGCGCCGGGCAATTGTTTGCGCCAATTGTTGGCATGCCCACCAAGAGTGGATTCCTTCTCGACAATCGTGACCTCATAACCGGCCTTGGCTGCATCGATAGCCGCCGAAATTCCGGTAATGCCGCCGCCGATAACCAGTATGCTTCTGGCAAATGTTTCAAGTTGATAGGGTTCGGGCAGATCTATTTCGGCTACCCGGGCCATTGACATCTTAAGATAATCTTCGGCCAGCATCTGTACAGGATCGATGAACTCCTCATCGTCTTTTTGCGCTTCAGTAGCCGCAGGATATTTCGATCGAGGATGGGACCATACAACCTGTTCTCTGAGATTCACCCGTTCAACGATACAGCCGTCAAACCGAAAGACATCGTAAAGCACGCGGCGAGAACAGGCGGCGATTAGCAGCGTGTTGACGCCTTCATCAGAAATATCTTTTGTTAAAAGATCGATGCCTCCTTTGCTGCAAAGAATCGGACAGGTCTTGACGGGCCATCCTCTTTCTTCACCCACTTCATTGAGCTTTTCAATATCTAGGGCTTCACCGATCCCACACCCCTGACAGATATAGACAGCATATTTCTTATCCATCGATAACCTCCTATCTGTTCACCAGCGTTTGAATCGCTTTTAAGGCCATCCCGGTGGCATGCTGGTTGGATGAGATCACATCGGCTGGTTTGCTTGCACAGCCGGCTGCAAACATCCCGCCGGTTTCAAAATCATTGAGAATAAACCCGTCATCATTGTACGCTAAATCCACCGGCGGTTTAGTCATTGCGGTGGTCGGTTGCATGCCGGTGGCCAGGACAACCATTTCCACATTCTGATGAATTTTTTCTCCGGTTACCGCATTTTCTGCAACCACGGTGATATCCTTTGTGTCAGGATCTTCGCTCACCTCGGCAACCTTACCTTTGACAAGAAAGACATTTTCATCCTCTTTAATCTGCTGATAAAACTTTTCATAACGATATCCCGGCGCCCTGAGATCGATGTAAAATATATAAACCTTAGCGTCCGGATATTGTTCCCGGATATAAGTAGTCTCCTTTAGTGAAGCCATACAGCAAATGTAAGAACAGTAAGGCAGATAATTTTCGTCCCGCGATCCGGCGCACTGAACGAAAGCGACACTTTGAGGTTCTTTGTCGTCAGAAGGACGTATGATCTTCCCTTTAGTGGGTCCATTGGGCGCTGCCAGCCGTTCCAACATCATGTTATTTATGATGTTTGGATACCGTCCGAACCCAAGATAGTCAATTTTGCCGGCATCATAAGGCTGCCATCCGGTGGCCCACACAATCGCGCCTACTTTAAGGTGACAGGTTTTAGCCGCCATATCGAGATCAACCGCATCATATTTACATGCCTGCATGCAACGCTGCGCATCTTCAGTGCCGATGATCTCAGGTGAAATCACAAATCGAGCTGGAAAGGCCATTTCAAGCGGCAGGTATGCGGCTTTGATTTTTTTCATGCCAAAATCAAAATCACTGGCAATCTCGGTTTCGCAGGCCTCTGCACATGCCCCGCAGCAGGTGCAATTTTCATTGACATAGCGGGGGCTGATTCTTACATCCACATCATAATTGCCGGGAGATCCTTCGACTTTTTCGACTTCGGCCATAGTTTGAACAGTCATCCTGGGGTTATCCTTAATGCGTCTGAAATTGATCTCCAGGCCGCAGGTAGGGGGGCATAACTTTGGGAAATACTGATTCAACTGAGCTACCCTGCCACCCAGGTAAGGGTTTTTTTCTGCCAGAAAGACATTATACCCCGTTTCAGCAGCTTCAATGGCTGTGGTTAAACCGCTGATGCCTCCGCCAACCACCAGAAGACTACCTTCAGGGGCTTTTTTTTCTTCCGTCATATGATTCTCCTCCATATGTTTAAAAAATACCTTTGTGGCGAATCTTTCCCTTAAACCGATAAAGAGAGTTTCCCGTTTAAAGGAGGGCGTATTTAGCCTCCCGATAGCCTCCCGAATGATCGATGTCAAGTTCTTTTGATCGCCAGGATCCCTGTGGCAATCTATCTGCAGGACATCAAAAAAATATTGACATATAATTGCAGGGCCTCTAAGGGGGAGACCTTATCTCCAAATGAGGCCTTAAGCATGAAAAAAGATAGCAGAGTTTCTCAAAAAAAAGGGTTAACCGTTCTATCGTCGACGGATCGTTTCAGTTTTTCCTGTCACCCGAAAGTCACCTGTTTCACCCAATGTTGCCGGAATATCACCATATTTCTTTCTCCATATGACATTATCCGGATGAAAAATGCCCTTCAAATACCTTCAGAACAATTCTTAAACGACTATACCCTGACAGTCCTTGGTGACCTGGGCTTGCCGGTGGTGTTGCTGAAAATGGGTGACAATCAGGAGAAAAGCTGTCCGTTTGTCACGCCTCGGGGTTGCCATATCTACCCGAACCGACCCTGGTCCTGTCGGATTTACCCGCTTCAACCGGAGAGCACTGCCATAACCGAAAAGATAAAAAAAGAATATTATTCGATTATGGATGTCTCCTTTTGTTTCGGACTGCTTGAAGATAAAACATCCGAAATCGCAGACTGGAAGAAAAGTCAGGGCCTTCTCATCTATCAGGAAATGGAAAAAGATTTTAAAAAGATTATGACCAATTCCCAACTGGCCGGGCAGAAAATCACCAACAAAAAGATTCGAGAAATGTTTTACATGGCCTGTTATGACATAGATCGATTCAGACGTTTCGTATTCGAAAGCAAATTTTTAAAAATTTACGAGATCGACTCCGCAATTGTAAAAAAGATCAAAGACGATGATGTCGAACTCTTTAAGCTGGCCATGCGGTGGCTCGAACATGGGATGATCGGCCAGAAAGTTCTCAAGATAAAACCCCAAGTGATCAAGGCTAAAAAACAGGATTTGGGTATTCAATGAATCCTGAAGCATCCATGTAACCAGAGATTAAAAAAAGCTGAGGCTATCATATCGAAATCTTTAAAATCGGCATTATTTAATTATATCTTCCTTTAAAGCGTCATAAGACCACACCGGCAAGGGGGCGCAGGTTCCGGTGTCCGGGTCCATCCGGCAGCGGTAGGATGCCTTGGTCTGCTGTTTTTCCCAGGTCTCTTCCCAGCCTTCAATAAAATAGAGGCAGTCATCATTAAAACAAACATAAAAAAAATCCTGACTCCAGGTGGAGTTCAGCGGGACTTTCCACTTTTTCATCGGCTGACCGCAATGGGGGCAGGTGGGAAAATCTTCTCCTTTCATCTTTTTCCCTTTCGTTTATGAAGGATCCTATTTTAACCTGCCGATGCGGAAATGACCCGGCCGGCAGGTATTTAATGTTTGAAATATTTGCAGCCAGATTGTATAAATTCCTTTTTCATCCGCATGATAGAAAGGAAAATGCATGGCTCAAAATGATAATAAAAAAATTATCAGACAGGATTACTTTGAAGCCACACTGGAAAATGGTTCACCGGTGATGACCCCCTTTTGCGCTTGCGGCAATATCCTCGACGAAGATTATTTTTGTGAAAAGTGCCATCGCCGGTGTAATTGTACTCAAATTCGTTGTGACAGTGAAGCGACTTTGGAATTAATCAGGCGCTATATCATGATATCACCGAAATTTTCCGGGTTCAAGGCGATACGCTCAAAGCCGGTCTGAAGTGCTGAAGATGTGCTGCCGGCTGTTTGTGAATCAGATTTGGTCAAAAAATTCGAGGCAGGCTTTAGCAAAGCCAGCGGCATATTCTTGAAAATTAAAACCTTTTTGCCCCAGGTGTCTCTGCCGCAGTTCGGCCCGAAAAATATCCCAGCTGATCGGGATACCACCCGCCCGGTGGATGGCTGCCAGATCCTCAAAATCTGCCTCTTCCCCTGCAAATCGGCATCCATTTTCATATCCTTTTGAAAACCAGATGCTATCCGAGTTCTCGCCGGTTGGGCACCCGCAGGATAGATCGTCGTTTTTCATATCAAGAGGAAAAGATTCAGGTGCCGGGAACCGGCACCTGAATGTCGATCATTATGCCTTGCTTTGCACAATGCTTATTTTGCACCCGATGTGTCCACATAATGCAGCAAGGGTCTCTCGATCATGCTGAATTCATCTTTTTCTGCATCGTAAACGGAGTTGACGAAGATCTTTCCCCATTTTTCTTCATCATGCCCCGGATGATCAGCACGGTAATAGTATCCGGGCCACCGGGTTTCCTCACGATACAGTTTGTGATGGACATGAGCCCGCGCGAGCAGCACCCGGTGGACATTTTCCCAGTAGCGCATCAGCTCATGCAGGTTGCGGGCAGCGACTTTTGAAAGGTCTTCCTGCAACATCCTTAGCTGCTTTAGTGCGACGTTCAGAAGCGTGGCACTTGTGTTGTACTGAGAACCGACTCCCCCGGCATATTCGTCCATAATCTTTTGCAACCGGAACATGGCCATCTTGGGCGGTATGAAATTCGGGTTGATCTCCTCAACCGGCAGGGTGAATTTTTTCGTGGCTGTACCCACGGTGGTCTGCTTTGAATGTGCTTCATAGAGCTTTAGTGGCGCGAGGATGGCCTCTTTCATCTGATCTACTTCCGCTGCATCCACCGAAGGCATATCGGCGTTTTCCACACAAAACTTTATGGCCGCCTTAGCGGCGATTCGGCCGCAGGTAAATGAACCCGAAGAAAACCGGTGCGCGGAGTTTGCAATACCGTCGCCGGCCGTAAACAGACCCTTCACCGTGGTCATGTGGTTGTAACCCCAGAAGTATTCATTTTTGGATTCATCGCTCTGCAGGTCTTCGGCACCGGACACCCAGGCCCCGGATGCTCCGGAGTGCGAGCTGATAAAATAAGGCTCAGACGGCATGATCTCCGAAGGTGATTCTTCCGGGAAAACATCATTGGCCGCCCACAAAATGGCCTGGCTGATCGTCATGTCCAGAAAATCTTCCCAGGCCTCGGCCTCGAGTTTTCTGAGTTTCTTCTTTTTTGATTTTTCATCCGGCGCCTCTTCCGCGATTTTAGCGATCGCTGTATGGGTTTGCATCAAAATAGGCCCGTCCCCTTCTCTAAACATTCGAATCATCTGCAGATGGTTCCGGAGACAGGTCGGGATCGGTTTGACTTCACCATAAGGTGCCCAGTTATGCAACTCGCCGCCTTCGGCCATCCCTTCAGCCATATAGTTGACACCGCTCCCGGTCAGGGCCGTCGATTTGAAGAGGAGAAACCATGCGCCAACCGGACCGTATCCATCTTTGAACCGGTTGGGCACAAAAACGACTTCCTGAGAACTCATTTCAGCGCCGGCTGTGGTGGTCAGATACGACGCGCTGCCCGAATTCCAGGGTGGATACCATGCCCGACCCAGACCTTCACCGGTAGAACGCGGTCGGAACACATGGACGGCACCGCCGGCCGCTGCGACGCAGGCCTTGCATTTAAACAGATAAATTTTGGGCTCCCTTACACTGAAGCCGATCGCGCCCGCTACCCGACCGGTGTCCTTATCGAGCAGGAGTTTGGCAATAAACACCCGCTCAATCACATTATCCATACCAACAGCCGTCTTACCGGCCTCGGCAACGATGGCCTTGTAAGATTCGCCGTTGATCATGACCTGCCAGCGGCCTTCATTGACATAGTTGCCCTCTTTATCTTTCCAGATGGGGAGGCCATAACCCTCAAACATATGAACCGTGCCGTCCACATGCCGGGCAACATCTATGACTAAATCATCCCGTGCAAGCCCCATGAGGTCCTGTTTGACGTAATTGAGATAATCGATGATTGTATTGTTGCCTTTGTAATGGCCAACATATTGATTTATAGCCGAAAGCCCCATGGCCACCGCACCGCTGCGCTCCATGGCCGCCTTTTCCACGACGGTAACTTTCAGGTTATTCTCTTTGGCCCAGTGAGCCGCCTCGACAGTTGCGCCGCTTCCTGACATTCCGGCACCGATAATCAATAGATCGGTGGTTATTTCTACGGTTTCAAAATCTTGCATCGCTTCTCACCTCCCTTAATCTCCCAAGGTCCAAAGTTTATCGGCCTTCAATGCAGCCGGTTCGGTAAACAGCATCTGATCATTCAGAGTTGCCGGCCCCACACCAAATCCGCCATCGGGTTTCACATTTCCTTCGGCCACGGTCCGGATAGGAAACTTGAAGCGTTTGATCGTGCCGCCTCTGAATTTAACAGTCCACATGATATCATCAGAGCCTCTCATCGGAAAAACACTGCCCCCCATGGGGCAGAAGTCTGCATACCCTCTGACCTCAATCGCCTGCGTCGGGCAGATCTTGACGCAGTTGTAACACTCCCAGCACATGTCGGGCTCCATATTGAAGGCCTTCATGCGTTCTTCATCCAAAGCCATCAGATCGTTGGGGCAGATGTACATGCAGGCAGTTTTGTCCCCACCTTTGCAGCCGTCACATTTTTCATCAATTACAAAACTTGGCATTTATTACACCTCCTATTTTTTTTCTAAGTCACTTTCAT
>CAZSON010000073.1:0-3347 GCA_964608375.1 uncultured Desulfobacter sp.
CTTTATCCCAAAATGCTCAAAGTCGTTCGCAAATGACTTTTTACGAGACTGTCAAGCTTTTCCGTCTTCATTTGAGGCTGTTCTCATTATTGGTCATATAATTTATGAATCGTTATTGTTCCTGATTTGCATGCGTTAACGCAAAGCATGCAGAGGGTGCACTCATCTTCGTTTTCTTCGACCACCACCGGGCGGTTGTTCTCTATTTTGAAAATGTTTACCGGACAAACATGGACCCACTTTAAAGGGACCAATCCTTTCCAATTGTTTTTCAGGTCAATCTCCACATGAATAAACTCTCCCATGTTCACCCCTTCTGATTCGCTGTAACTAACGTTTTAACCCGGGCTGTTTGCAAAATACGCTTCGACCGTTCGACCACCGGGCGGTCGACAAACTGACCGTCCAGTAGAAACACCGCCGAGCCAGTTGCTTCTGCCTGATCAAATGCCCGAACCACTTTTTGTGCCGATTCGATTTCTTCTTCGGTTGGAGAAAACAAGCGATTGCAAGTCTCCAGCTGTACCGGATGAATACAGAGTTTTCCCTGAAATCCGAGCTGGCGGGCGGTCTTTGCATCGGTTTCAAGCGTTTTTGTGTTTTTTATATCGACCATAAACGGTGTGTCCAGGGGGGAGGCAATGTTCGCTGCTCGACAGGCGATTGCGATTCTGGCGCGTGGATAAAAGAGTTCCTCACCGGTTTTGGTCATTGAAATCCCCATGTCCAGTGTGAAATCTGCTGCGCCAAAAGCCAAAGTAAAAAGCCTATTCGGATCTGTTTTTATCGAAGCAATTTGAAAAACATTTTCAACAGCCGCTGCGGATTCAATAAGGGGTATAATTGAAACCGTTCCCGGTTTAATTCCTTTGCGTTCTTCCTCTTTGAAAAGGTATTCGTCTATTTGCCGGATGTTGTTTCCGGTTTCTATTTTGGGTATAATGATACAGGAAAGATCCTCAACCACCACTGTCTTAAGATCGTCACGTATAAATTCGGAGTCGAGGGAATTGATACGTACAAAGATGTTTCGGCCTTTATACTGCATGATTTTTTCTTGAGCGATCCGGCTCGCTTGCTTTTTCGCCGCATAAGGTACCGCATCCTCAAGGTCGATGATAACAACGTCAGCCGCGGTGCGAACCGCTTTATCCACACGCTCCGGCCGATTTCCGGGTACAAACAGCGCCGTTCTTATCATACCGAGATTCTTCATCTCAATTTTCTCCCCCCAATAAATATTTTCTTGCAATCGTCACTATATCGGAAAACGATTCCGCTACACAGATACCAGCCTTTTTAAACATGGCTATCTTGCCCTTTGTGGTTCCACGGTTGCCTTCAACAATGGTGGCGGCATGGCCAAAACGTATCCCCGGCATGTGGTCCACAAATCGTCCGGCAACAAAAGCTACCAACGGTATCAGACTCCTTCGGGTCATTACAAACTCAGCAAGCCTCTCCTCTATGATCCCACCCGGTTCGCAAAAAAGGACAACGAGCTTTGTTTCAGGATCTTTATCGAACAGAGGGATCAAATCCAAAAAATTTAATCCCACCACCGGATCACCCCCCACACCGATGCAGGTGCTCTGCCCGATTCCATTTGTGGTGAGCAGGTTTGCAATTTCGGTCGTCATCCCTCCGCTTCTCGAAGCGATTCCGACCGGACCCGGCATATAGGCTTTTTTAGCATCCTTTAGCGGACCCCCGGCCATACCGAGTTTAAAGCGATCAGGTGAAATAAACCCTAGAGTATTGGGTCCAATGACCCTCGCTTTTTTATCACCGGCTACCTCCAAAATTTCGATGGTGTCCCTTCTGGGAACCCGCTCGGATATTACCACCACGAGCTTGATACCATTATCAAGCGCTTCTAAGGCTGCACCTTTTACAAGGGCGGGGGGTACAGAAACTACAGATGCCTCGGCCGGATGATCTTTCAATGCCCGGCGCACCGTATCATATACCCCAACTCCGTGGACAGTCTGACCCTGTTTCCCGGGGGTTACACCTGCAACAACCTTTGTACCGTAGTCTATCATGTCTTTTGTAAAGATGACCGCCTCTCGCCCGGTGATCCCCTGTACAATGACCCGTGTATTTTGATCTGCCAAAATTGCCACAGGTGTTTCCTCTCTTAATGGATTAACGATTGAAATTCTTTACCGCGATTTGTGCCGCCTGATCAATGGAAGCGGTTCTATCGTGATGCGCCACACCATATTTGGACAGTATTTTTGAGCCTTCATCTTCCCATGCACCTGGAATACGAAATACAGCTACGGTCTCAGAAGGAATTTTTTCAGCCGCCAGGATTCCTTTTATGATCCCCCTGGCCACCAGATCAACGCGTGTGTTGCTTACCACATTCATGATTACAGCAATTTTTTCAACATTTGGTTGCGAAAGAATCAGTTGTACCAACTCCTTGACCTTTCGGACAGATGGATTTCCGCCAATCTCACAGTAGTTCGCTGGGTTGCCGCCATGAGACCGGATGGCATCAAAGGCGGTGAGGGAAGCGCCGCCTCCACCGATTATTAAACCTAATGAGCCATCGAATGCAATCACTCGACCGGCCACACCCCTGTGATCGATTTGATCGATCGCGAGAGCCTGACGTTCAAAATCGGTCATCGAGTGCGAGAATTCCAAGCGGCTCTTGCTCTTTGATAGTTCTTCAATATCTTTGTGCCGAAAGAGGGCATCGTCATCGATTTCCAGATGACAGTCCAGGGCAACATACCTGCCATCTGTTGTTCTTGCGATCGGGTTAATTTCAACAAGTGTTGCGTCATAATCCAGAAAAATATCGGCAAGTTTTGAAAAGATCATGCTCAATTCCTGGAGCGGTTTTCCAGTGATCCCGGTTTCCGATATGATTTCCCGGGCCTTGTACTGCGGCAGTCCAGAGCGGATTGAAAACCGCTCTTTTTGCAAAATTCCTTGTTTTTGGAGCGAAACGGCTTCAATGTCGACTCCCCCCTCGATTGAAAAAATTGCAATCGGTGCCTTTGCTACCGTATCGTAGGTGATGGCCATAAAAAATTCCCGGTTGATTTCCAATTTTTCTTCCATGAGGACCGTGCCGGGTTTATAACCTTTCACCCGTGTGAAAAGAAGTTGCTCGATGCCGGCTCTGGCTTCATCGATCGTCAAAGCTTCTAAGATTGCCCCCGATTTACTTCGTCCACCGCTTGGAATTTGGGCTTTCAGCATCATCGGGTGTTTGATTTCGATGGGAGTATCTGTGGAAATGAGGATCCCCGGAGGAATGGGGATTTGGTATTTTTTTAATATTTTTTTGGATTCAAATTCCAATAAACGCATGAAATATTCCTTTA
>CAZSON010000073.1:3447-12754 GCA_964608375.1 uncultured Desulfobacter sp.
TTTTTTAATATTTTTTTGGATTCAAATTCCAATAAACGCATGAAATATTCCTTTAGAGTCGATTGTCGACTATGTATCCATCGATTCATTGTGTGTCAAGATGAATTGAGCATCACGGCTTTTTCGGTGCACAAACACGATCTTCGAAATTTTCCTTGACATTCTTTTTCTGTTATTACATTCATTACAATCGATTATGGAGCCTAATGTCGGACAAAGAGCAACCCTATCCATCAAAAGGCGTAGCCCGATAGTCTAAACGCCCAAAGCGCGGAAATGCCGAATTTCACCATTTTCCAAAACCACAAACGCGAAGGAGGACAAGATCATGTTAAAGAAGAAGAAACTTCTCATCACACTGGTAATGGGTGCAGCTATTGTCGGTCTCCTGTTTTCGGGCCCGGTCTGGGCCAAGGTTGAAGGGGATACGATAATTTTAGGTGCCGCGGTCTCGTTCACAGGAAAATATTCTATAAACGGCAAACATACAAAAAACGGTTATGAACTTGCTGTTAAAAGAATAAACGAAATGGGCGGAGTTAAAGTAGGAGGAAAATCCTATAAATTTAAAATCATTTATTATGACGATGAATCCAACTCCGGCCGCGCGGCTCAACTTGCGGAAAGACTGATCAAACAAGACGGCGTCAAGTATATGCTTGGGCCTTACAGCTCAGGTATGACCAAAGCCATTGCTCCGGTAACCGAGGAAAACAAAATTCCCATGGTTGAAGCCAATGGTGCATCAAGGTCATTGTTCACAAAAGGGTATAAATATTTGTTCGCTGTATTGTCTGCAGCAAATCAATATCTTGAAGTAGCCATCGATTTGGCTGTTGAAAAAAATGGCGGCAAGCCGGTTAAAATCGCGATGGCTTTTGAGCAGGACGCATTCTCACAAGACGTAAGACTCGGTGTAATAGATGCAGCGAAAAGAACCGGCTCAAAGATCATCATTGATGACAAGTTGCCAAAAGATTTGAACGATATGGCAGCAATATTAGCTAAAGTTAAAGCAACAAAGCCTGATGTACTTACCGTATCTGGTCATAGCAAAGGAGCATTAACTGCAATAAGACAAATTTCAGAAATGAAAGTTGACGTTCCAATGCTTGCAATGACGCACTGTGATGCCACCAAACTAGCTAAACAGCATGGTAAAAAAGCAGAGTACGCACTGTGCGCTGCTCAATGGCATAAATCATTGGGTTACAAAGATAGATTCTTTGGCACCGCCGCGAAATTTGATAAAGATTTCAACGCTGAATATGGCTATGCTCCTCCGTATCAGGCAGCAGAGTCTGCAGCTGCATTATTGGTATGGAAAGATGCTTTTGAAAGAGCTAACTCTTTTGATACTGAGAAAGTCCGTGATGCTTTGGAAGAAACCTTCATGCAAACTTTTTATGGGAACATAGCGTTCAGTCCGGAAGGCCAGAATATTGCTAAACCAATGGTATTGTTCCAGGTAAGGTGCGAAGGTGATAAATGTGAGAATAGAGTAGTTGCGCCAACTAAATGGGCATCTGCTAAATTAGTTCACCCAATACCTCCTTGGTCAAAAAGGTAATAAAAATAGATTAACTTATGCCCCCTGGATTATAGGGGGCATTTTTTTAGGCTTAAATTATGGATATTTTAATTTTTCAAGCTCCGATATTAATGGTTCAGGCTGCCATGGATGGGATTTTATTAGGAGTTCTTTTTGCTTTAATTGCATATGGAATGGCTTTGCAATGGGGAGTGCTGAATATAATAAATATTGCACAAGGAGAATTGGTAATTATGGGTGGCTATATTGCATATTTTATGTATACGGCCGGCATTCACCCAGCACTTGGAATCGTTGTTTCTCCGATCGTTATGTTTTTTGTTGGTTGGGTTCTTTATAAAATTGTAATTTATAAAGTGGTTGATAGAGACTTATTTATATCAATTTTAGCTACCTTTGGAATTAGTATATTAACACAACAATTGATGAATTTTATATTTGGAGCAGATGTTGTTGTTGCGCAATCAAACTTTGGGACCACAATGCTGTTTGATAATTCAGTTACTTTGCCAAATGCAAAGCTTTTTTCATCACTGGTAAGTATTATCTTTGCCATAGTTTTGGTTCTATATATGAAAAAATCTAGAATAGGCCGTGCTATTAGAGCTACAGCGCAAAATGCAAGAGCTGCAAAAATACTAGGCGTAGATACAGAAAAAGTTTACGCAGTAACCTTCGGAATTAATGCTGCTTTGTGCGGAGTTGCGGGATCTCTAGTCGCTATTACTTTCACACTGCATCCTTATGTAGGCCTGCCTTATACCATTCGATCTTTCATGATTGTAATTGTTGCGGGTTTAGGAAATTTACCGGGTGTTGCCTTAGCCGGAATGGGCTTAGGTGTTTTTGAGGAATTTGCGGATTATATTCTTGGTACGGAGTTTAGAATAGGAGCTGTCTTTTTGTTATTGGTCTTAATTCTTGTCTATAGAAGATTTAAATTATCCAGAAAAAGAGAATATCTGAAATGAACAAAAATAAGTTGATAATTTATGGTACGATATTAGCTCTTGGTCTCGTTGCGCCGTTTTTATTCCCTGCCTATAAACTTCAAATTTCTATTTTGTGGATATTAATAATCCTATCGCTCACCTGGGACGTTCAGGGAGGCCAAATGGGTTATAATACTTTCGGTAATATTCTTTTTTTTGGAATAGGGATGTATGTGTGCGCAAGCGTTCAAATAGGATTATTCTTTCCCCTGGCCGAATGGACTGCCAGTGGAGGTGAAAAAACTTTTGTGCACACACCCGTGCAGTATTTTCAAGGAATTTTCATCGGTTTGATCTTAGCCGGTATAGTGCCGGCGATTGTGGCTGCGCTGATCGGATACGGAATTTTAGGATTAAGAGGTCATTATTTTGCAATCTGTACTTTGGGTTTAGCTATTGCCGCAGGCGAAATTGCAGGGGGCATTGAATTAATAGGGGCCGGTCAGGGAATGACCGCTCCACCCTGGCCGAAAGGTATAGGTGGCACAGAGTTAAGGGCACAGTTTTTTTATTACCTATGCTTTGCACTGGTGATCGCTACATTTATATTTTTAAAGTGGGCCTATAAAACAAGATTTGGGTTAGTTCTGAATGCAATAAGAGATAATGAAGATAAAGCGGAAGCAATGGGTATACATACCATGAGGTATAAAATTATCGGTTGGGTGGTTTCAGCTTTTTTTGTGGGTATTGCCGGTGGGTTAATGGGGAATATGATTGGATATATAGAACCTGTAGAGATTGCTTTTGCCGGAGCAACCTATGGAGTGTTCATGGTCCTAATGGCCATTCTTGGAGGAAAAGGAACCCTGTGGGGACCGGTAATTGGAGCCACGGTTTTTCATATATTTAAAGAGGGCTTCTGGACGTTCTTTTTAGGCTGGCAGTATGTTGCGCTCGGCGCTTTAATAGTGGTTATCGTTGTTTTCTTTCCTGAAGGAATAATGGGATGGCTTAGAGAAAAATATCCGGAAAGATTTGGCGAGATTGTCGATGAGGCTGATAGAAAAGCTCAAGTGGAGTTAAGATAATGGGCAAAATTTTAGAAGTTAATAAAGTTTATAAATATTTTGGCGGCGTTAAAGCTAACGAAAATATTTCTTTAAATGTTGAGGAGGGAAGTATTGTTGGATTGATCGGTCCAAATGGTTCAGGAAAAACCACATTGTTTAATTCAATTGTAGGAACCCACCCTATAGATCGGGGATCGATAAACTTCGATGGTAAAGAAATATCCGCACTTCCAGTGCCGGCTGTGGCGAAATTGGGTTTACTCAGAACATTTCAGCAAACAAGAATTTATGAAAAATTAAATTGCGTTCAAAATATGCTCATTAGCTCTAAACCTGAGAAAGATACTATTTTTTCTGTTTTTTCAAAAATACCGGAGGAATTTACTGCAAAAGCCGAAAATTTATTGAAATTTGTCGGCCTATATCAGAAAAGAAAACTTAGAGCTGGAGATTTATCTTTTGGTCAACAAAAGCTCTTGGAATTTGCAATGGCATTAATGAATGAGCCAAAAATGCTACTTCTTGACGAACCAACTGCTGGAATTAACCCGACTTTGATTAATGGCATTATAGATCGATTGATCAGAGTAAATAAAGAATTCGATATCACACTATTGGTAATAGAGCACAACATGAGAGTAATAATGAGTTTAGCTCAAAGAATATTTTGTCTAGCGCATGGGCAGCTGCTCGCCGAGGGTACACCAGAGCAAATTAAAAATGATAAGCGAGTTATCGATGCTTATCTAGGAGTACAATAAATGTCGATAGATCAATATTCAGTTTTAGGTAAAGCACCGGGTTCGGAAGAATTAAAAAAGCTATCGTCCAATGATGTGCATTTAACAATAAAGAATCTCAATGCAGGATATGGCAAAATGGTTATTTTACATGACTTTGATTTATTTGTAAGCAAAGCACAGTCTTTGTGTTTAATAGGACCCAATGGTGCGGGCAAATCGACTATCCTCCACTCCATCTACGGCTTCACCAATATCACCGCTGGCGCCATCAAGATGCGTGAAAACGACATCACCCGCCTAAGTCCAAACGACAAACTCAAACACGCTGGAATCGCTTACATTTTGCAAGATGCTTCTATCTTTCCGGGTATGACGGTTGAGGAAAACATGATCATGGGCGGGTTTCTCATGGACAAACCGGGTCAGGCCCGGGATGCAGCAGAGAGGATATTCGCAAAATATCCGCGTCTGGATGAACGTAGAAATCAAATGGCCGGGGTGCTTTCCGGCGGTGAAAGGCGACTTTTGGAAATCTCCCGGGCTTTGATCATGGATCCGGAAATTCTGCTGGTGGATGAACCCTCTATCGGGCTTGAACCCCGTTTCATCGAAATGGTGTTTGATATATTAAAGCGTCTTCAGCAAGATGAAGGTAAAACCATCATCATGGTTGAACAGAACGCCAAGAAAGGACTGGAGTTCGCAGACATCGGATATGTCCTGGTCTCCGGTCAGCTGGCTATGGCCGATAAAGGCGACGAGCTTCTTAAGAATCCGGAAGTCGGACGGCTGTTTTTAGGCGGTTAGAAAACAACCGGCGTTTTATTACTTTGGCCAATACGGATCTCGTAGAGCCTTTTTAAAAATCTTTCCTGATCCTGTTTTGGGCAGCTCTGCTAAAAAATCCACAGACTTGGGCGCCTTGTACGATGCCTGGTGCTGTTTGCAAAATCCGATGATTTCCTCTTCTGTGGCTGTTTCGGTTGGCTTCAGTACAATCACAGCTTTTACCGCCTCTCCCCACTTCTCATTTGGTATGCCGATGACGGCGGCTTCCAGAACCTTTGGGTGCTGGTAGAGGACGTTTTCCACCTCCGTGGAGTAAATATTTTCACCCCCGGAAATAATCATATCCTTTTTCCGATCAACGATATTAACATATCCTTCTTTATCGACCACCGCCAGGTCTCCTGTCCGAAGCCAATCTTCAGAAAAGGCGTTTCGGGTTTCCGCCGGACGTTTCCAATACCCGGGGGTAATTGTATCACCACGTACCCAGATTTCACCGACCTGCTGACCGTCCGGAACAACCGGCTTGTTGCTTTTATCCATTACCTGAAGATCCACTGTAATAAAGGGGCGACCGGTTTTGGCTTTGTAAGCCAACCGTTCCTCTGCCGGAAGGGTTTGCAACTGTTCTTTCAGTATGCTCAGAGTCAGATAAGGGCTGGTTTCGGTCATACCGTAGGTTTGGATATAATCACAACCAAAGGTTTGGATAATGTTGTGAACCAATCGCGGCGCAATTGGTGCGCCACCACTGAGAATCGCGCGAAGGCTGGAATAATCGTAAGACCGGACCAGGGGATGCTTTATCATCAGGTTCAACATGGTCGGAATCAGGTTGCTCAGGGTGATATGCTCTTTTTCGATGGTAGCCATCACTTTTTCGGCTTCAAAGTGAGGGATCATCACATGCTGACCTCCCACCCAGGTAATGGCAAATGTGGCCCAGGCATCAGCTAGGTGAAACATAGGGGCGATATGACCCCAGATATCTGCATCGACCAGCTTCAGTTCACCGATGGCGCCCAGGGCATGGAGACAAACGTTTTTATGGGTGAGCATAACACCTTTTGGTTTTCCGGTAGTGCCGCTGGTATAGTAGAGCTGTGCGACCTGATCATCCCGGATCGGAACAGGTTTGAAAGGCGCCGGGTCCCGGCCGATGATTTTCTCATATTCATGAAAAGAAATGCCGGCCGACAGGGAAGAAGTTTCTCCGATCCATAGAATTCCTTCCAGCAACGTTGATTCGGACATGATTTTTTCGACAAGAGGGCTGAAAAGGGAATTGACAACCAGCCACCGGGCCCCGGCATCTCTAAGTATATAGGCAATCTCTTCGGCCGACAACCGATGGTTCAAGGGGGAAAGGATTGCGCCGATTCCGGCGGCCGCGTAATAGTTCTCAAAAAAAGCAGATGAGTTGACATCTAGGATAGAAATCCGATCTTCAGGCTGAATTCCACGCTCCTGAAAAAAGTGAGCCAAGGTGCAAACACGCTCTCCTATCTCTTTATACGTGAATGAACGATCGCCATCTATCATCCCGATTTTTTCCGGATATAGAGACCTTGCTTTTTCGAGTGTTGTCCAAATATTCAAAATTTACCCTCCAAATTTCCAGCACGGGTGCATCAAGATGAAAAACTAAAATCACACGGACACTGCAATCGCCGCGCCTAGTTCGGCCGTCGTCGCTTTGCCACCCATATCGGGCGTCCGAAGATCAGTGTCTGAAAGCAGGTTCGCTATGGTTTTTTCGATGGCTTGAGCCGCCTCGTGATGACCCAGGTGCTCCAGCATCATCGCTCCTGACCAGATCTGGGCAATCGGATTGGCAATACCCTTACCGGCAATGTCAGGTGCTGAACCGTGTACCGGTTCGAACATGGACGGATATTCACGGGTCGGGTTGATATTGGCAGACGGTGCGACACCGATGCTCCCAGCCACGGCAGGACCCAGGTCTGAGAGTATATCACCAAAGAGGTTGCTCCCCACCACCACATCGAACCAATCGGGATGAAGGACAAAGTGAGAAGTAAGGATATCGATATGGTACTGGGCGGTCTTAATATCCGGATATTCTTTCGCAATGGCATTGAAGCGTTCGTCCCAGTAAGGCATGGTGTGGATGATACCGTTCGATTTAGTTGCGGAAGTTACGTGTTTGGCTTTTCGTTTTCGCGCAAGTTCGAAAGCGTAACGCAACACCCGGTCGACGCCTTTGCGGGTAAAGACCGTCTCCTGTACTACCATCTCAGCATCGGTTCCGGTATACAGTCTTCCACCGATCTCAGAATACTCTCCTTCGTTGTTCTCCCGCACGATACAAAAATCGATATCTTTTGGTGTTCTGTTTCGAAGAGGTGAGACCATACCCTTTAACATTCGTACGGGACGAAGGTTAATGAACTGGCGCATCTTTCTGCGGATCGGTATCAGCAGCCCCCACAAAGAGATATGGTCGGGCACACCGGGAAACCCGACGGCACCGAGGAAAATCGCATCAAATTGGCAAAGTTGCTCTATGCCGTCTTCAGGCATCATACGGCCCGTATCGGCGTATGCTTTGCAACTCCACGGAAACTCTTGCCATAAAAAGCGGATGTCAAACCGGCGGCCCACCGCTTCAAGCACACGGATGCCTTCCGGCATTACTTCCTTGCCGATTCCGTCACCCGGCAACACAGCAATCCGATGGGTTGTCATTTTCCCCCCTCCTCTTTGTCCTCCGATTTCAACCCCAATCGATCCGGGGGACGCAACCGGCAAAGGGTGCATTAAAGTTTTACACAATATACCTTTATTTTTCTACATCTTATCAAATATTACCGTTGGTGTATAGTTTTAGTTGTTCAATCAACCTTCTTTTGGAACAGAAATCTCCTTGACAATTTACAATTGTTCTTATTTAGTCGAACAAGGTGCAGAATAATATCCATCCAAAAAGCAAGGCGAACAAGAATTAAGGAATTATGTCTATTTTTGTTGGATTTTCTTGTTCCTGTAAACGTCTATGGGAAAAAGAAAAAACCATCAGGGATACGCACGATTGAACGCTTAGGTCAGAGGTGCTTTTGACCGTGAACGCCGCAAAACCAGAAGCGCTTATCTGGGTGCTTCTGGCTCCGTTGTTTTACAGTGCCATGAGCGCATCCGCCAAATTAGCAGGAAGCCATTTGAGCGCCTGGCAAATTGGTGTCGGACGCTTTGCCTTAGGGCTATTGGTGGTGCCGATCATCGTCAAAACTCTCGGACTGAGCCTTTGGGGACAACAGCGGTTTCTCCTGACCCTCAGGGGATTATGCGGTTCAGTCGCATTCCTGCTTTTGGTTACAGCCTTTCAGCGGATTCCGCTCTCTTTGGCCATGGTACTCTTCTACCTCTATCCGGCCTTTACCGCTCTTTTATCGCCCTGGGTTACCGGCGAACCAACCCCCAGGGTAGCCTGGCCTTTCATCGGGGGTGCGTTTATCGGGACCTGTTTGATCTTATGGCCACATGAAGATTCCGGAACTTTAAATTGGGGACATCTATTTGCTGTCATTGCATCGGTTTTATGTGCTCTAACACTGCTTTTGGTCCGCAGATTAGGCCGAGACAACAACATATACACCCTGTTTTTCTATCTCTGCCTGACAGGGACAATTGCCGGTCTTGGACCGTTGCTAATTCAGGATTCCCCGCTTTTGCCTCAGCAGCCAGTCGCCTGGATTGGGCTTTTTGCGGTGGCTGTTTTTTCAATCGGTGCGCAGCTTTCCATCAACCAAGCCCTTATCCTCATCCCGGCGCCAAAGGTGAGCGTTATGATGACTGCTGAAGTGCCGCTTGTGGCGGGCTTCGGGGTGCTTTATCTGGGTGAACCGCTTGGCTGGCGACTGATTGTGGGCGCCCTGCTTATTTTCAGCAGTGGGGTCGGTCTTAACTTTCTGCCGTCTAAATCTAGCACCCCTTAGTCCTAAAAGGAGAAAAGAAATAGTTAGATAACAAGGTGGAGATACGCATGATTACCGTTTTATTTATAATAATATTAATAAGTTGTGTTTCAGCCGGATTTTTAATCAAAAAATGAGCGGTGGAGAAGATTACGAATAAGATATAAAAAAAGTTTACCATCGTCAGTAAAAGAGCTATATACAAGGGGTACGTAAGACCTGCCGCGCAGCTGAATGAACTTAATACGGCAATGTCTTTCCGCATAGACTAAATAATGAGAGA
>CAZSON010000074.1:0-12742 GCA_964608375.1 uncultured Desulfobacter sp.
TCAAAGTCGTTCGCAAATGACTTTTTACGAGACCGTCAAAGTTTTACATCCGATATCAGGAGGGGCAATGAATAGTGTTTTAACAAGTTTGCCGATAAACGCCGCTGAGATGGCCAAATACATCGATCACACATTGCTAAAGCCCGACGCCACATTTGATGGAATGGATAAACTTTGTGAGGAGGCAATAAAATACCGATTTAAAGCCGTGTGCGTCAATTCCGGTTCGGTTGCCCATGTATCGGGCAAGCTCCAGGGTAGCGGCGTTGATGTCTGTTCTGTGGTGGGATTTCCACTTGGAGCCATGCACACATCGGCCAAATCTTTCGAAGCCGAGAAGGCAATTGAAGACGGCGCCCAGGAATTGGATATGGTGCTGAACATCGGTGCGCTAAAGAGCGGTGATCTAACAACGGTTGATGTGGACATCCGGACCGTACGTCAGATTTCCAAAAGCCCGATTGTGCTTAAAGTCATCATCGAAGCCTGCCTGCTGACGGAAAAGGAAAAAATACGGGCCTGTGAAATCGCGAAAAAAGCAGGCGCGGATTTTGTCAAAACCAGTACCGGGTTCAGCGGCGGCGGGGCGACTATCGGGGATGTGGTATTAATGCGGAGCGTTGTCGGCCCTACCATGGGGGTGAAGGCGAGCGGCGGCATTAAAGATTGGGATAAGGCAGTGAGCATGATCAAAGCAGGCGCTAATAGGATCGGAGCAGGAGCCGGGGTGGCCATCGTTAAAAACATGCCGAATCAGGTCAAAGGCTGAAGCAGTTATTGATAAAAAATATCTTCGTTTATTTTATTGATTTTGCAATGATGGCTTTTGCAGGTATCAGGCCTGTAGCACTGGCAGATACGATATTACCGGCTACTCCCGGTCCATCACCGGCTACATAAACGCCCTTAATTTTTGTTTCCAAATCGCTCGCGGTGTCGATCTGTGTTGCAAAGAACTTTATTTCAGGTGCGTAGAGCAGTGTTTCGTCGTTGGAGACCCCCGGTACCACATAGTTGAGCTTATCCAATCCTTCGATTATATTTGTCAATATCCTTTCAGGCAGGGCCATGGCGATATCGCCGCAAATCACATTGTTTAGTGTTGGCTCGATATAACCTTTCTTGATCCTATGCCAGGTACTGCGTCTACCACGCTTGAGATCCCCGCAGCGCTGCAGGATCGGTTTGCCGTCACCGATCAGGGAAGCCAGGCTACCGATAGATTCGCCATAGGCCTGATTGTCCGTAACCGGTTCAGTCAACACCACCTTAGATAAGAAAGCAAAGTTGGTGTTATCGGATTTTTTATGCCGAAAGGCATGGCCATTGACACAGACAAAGTTAACATAGTTCTCCAGGGAAACAAAACCTCCCTTGTTCGTGCAAAAGGTTCGGGTCTGATCGTCGTACTTTAAGGTCTGAATGAAAAAAGTGGGGTCGTAAATGACTTCACACAGATCCTGCATTATATCATTATGCACTTCTACACGAACACCTACCTCGATGCCCCGCTGCTGTCTGCCGATGCCGTATTTTATTGCGATCTTTCCGATCCAGTCTGCTCCAACACGACCTGGCGCTATAATGATATTGTCAGCTAAATATTCTCTCCTGTTAGTCAGAACGCCTACTGCCCGGTTATTTTTAACAATGACGTCCTTGGCTTCCACAGAGGTGTGGATGGTTACCCCTTTTGATTTGATGTGATCGACAATGTTTGCAATGTATTTAGGTAGGCATTCGCTGCCCAGGTGTTTCTGTTTGATAAGGAGCAGGTCGATCCCATATTGCCTGGCGCCTTTTTGGAATTTTTTAGCTTTCGCCATATCGGTTGGATAAATCTGGCTATCCATACCGAACCTGTTGAATATCTGTTCGGTTTCATCGATGAGCGCTTTGGACTGCTCGAGCGGGATGAACTGCGTGAGGTCGGTTTTCCCCAGTTTATGGATAAAATTTAGTTTCCCGTCGGAAAAGAGCCCGGCGCCTCCGATGCCGCACAAAATATTACACGGCTTGCATTTGTGACAATTCTGTTCATCGTTAATCGGGCATTTTCGTTTCTGCAGGCTTTTGCCCTTTTCAATCACAAGCACGGCCAGGTCCGAGTGTTCGGAGAGATAATAGGCAGCAAAGAGGCCGGCCGGTCCGGCACCGACAATAATAACATCATATTCCGGATTTTTCGGGTTACTTTTGTAAGCAGTCATTTTTTAATCAGACTTACCGGATTTCGGTTAAATCGCTGGCCACAGGAGAATTTCCAAATTGTATAAATAAAGTCGATACATTTTAATCCGCAAAAACGGTATGCATTGGCCGTAATCATCAATCTAATTTTACCTTTAAAGGTTAGTGCTGGTGGAATGGAATAAATATATGTCGCTGAAAACAATTTTCAACTATTTTCCTACCATACCTATCTATCTAAATGCAACGTACAGCCCTCAATCCGATAAATTAAGACTCAAGTTTCGCCAAAAAAATCAGATTTGATCCTTCCTAATCCTTCGAGTTTGAATTGTTTGATCCGACCGTATCTTTCAACAATTTCACTTGCACGCCTGTTTAAATCGATTTGGTTCGGGTCTATTGCCGTGCGAAACCCGATATAAAAAGGCCCTAATTTTATCTCTTTACCCTGATAATTATCGTGAATTTCAGTATATGGATGGCCAAAAAGCCATCGGACCTGCATATTTAAAATCGAGCCTTCAGGAATTTGATCCAGGAAGTCTTCTAACTCGCGAAGGTCATTTTCTATTAAATTATTCCAACCGAGCATGAAGTTACCATTCACTCGAATGCCATACTGATGGCAGATACGTAGCGAAGCTAACATTTCTTCTTTTTTGAATCCTTTTCCCACATATTGCAGCATACGGTTGGAAGGAAACTCGATCCCCAAACCGAGCACCAGGTTCGGGAATTTACCCTCCCATTTTTCCAAGATTTCTTTTAACGCTTCGTTTTCCGGTGTCGCCGGACGCAGAAACATCCGGTACTCCAGATCATCCTCCCGGGGCAGCTCAGGCAGCAGTTTTCTGATATAGGCCGGTGTCATGGAACCGGTGTTTAAACGGACAAATCGAGTTCCTTTGTGATCAATATCCTTAAATTCGAATTCAATATTCTTTCTTTTCCTGAACAGATCGCCTGCGTGAAGGGCAATATTGCAATAGATGCATTTACCCCAATAACAACCATTGTCCAGTGTATATGAAAAATAAATAGGGTTGCTATCCGGGACCGCTCCGGGAATGTCCAGTTTCCATCGGCCCGAAAAATTTGCAACACCGAACCAATCTTCCACACTCTTTCCAGTTATTTTCAAGTTTGCGGGAAACGCCACGTCAGAGGCAAGTTTGAAATATACCGGATTCCAACCGTTATTGCCGACACACTGCTCAGCCGCCACCGGTCCACCGACAATGAATTGAATATCCGGATAATCCTTGGCCCAGATGTACGATTGGTACAGGTGGTTTAGATAAACTGCCGAAATATAAACGGTTCCGCGATCAATTGGCAATTTTCTCCCCACATAGGTCTTTTCTGAATACCATTTGGAATTATCGACCTCGTGTTCGGTCCAGAAAAAATCTCCTTTTCCTCGACAAAGGTCATAGGTATCTGAAAAACCGTTGCATAAATCATAATATGAATTTTTAATCTGATTATAAAATTGTAAAAATATCGTATCGCCCATTGAATTTATCCTCCTTTTGAGAGTAAGATATATCTATTTGTTTTTCCAAAAAATTTTATTTACCCTACACCAGATGCGATATCGCACCCCATAGGGGGTGCTAAACTTGAGTCTATATTATCACAATCCGAACCCTAGGTGTCATAAATATATCTACTTTCCGGCCATTGTAAAGCAACCGGTCGCTGTGCAGAAATCGCGGCCGGTCCAGAGTAGAAACGTAGCCTTTTTGGTTTTTGTTCATTCTTGACTTGAATTTGAAAAGCCTCTAAACATGAATACTTTTTCATAACAATTTAACGGTGTCATAAAAAGCTCAATGTTGCTAGCAAATGACTTTTTAAGAGACTGTAAATTTTGATTTCTAAAAAAAGCAGTTTGGTCAGCTTCTGTATGACATATGAAACAAACGATAAATAACCTCATTTTAAAAGCGGCAGCGCTCGCGCATCAAAAGGGAAATTTGACCTCCGGCGGACTTTCCGAAGTTGAAATCGCGGAGCCTAAATCTGATGCACACGGTGATTTTTCAACAAACATAGCAATGAAAATGGCTTCGGTTCAAAAGATATCCCCCAGAAAGATCGCAGAAGTAATCATAGCTCAAATAGATGACCCTGATCGAATAATTGAGAAAACAGAGATTGCAGGACCGGGGTTTATCAATTTTTTTCTAAAGGTATCCTCTTGGTATCCGGTCCTCCGAAAAATCCATGATCCGGATTCAAAATATGGTTCTTCAAACGTGGGTAATGGAGAAAAAATTCAAGTGGAGTTTGTCAGCTCCAACCCGACAGGGCCACTTCATATCGGACACGGAAGAGGAGCAGCGGTTGGGGACAGCATAGGAAATATCCTTTCATTTTGCGGCTATGAGGTTCAAAAAGAATATTATATAAACGATTCCGGCCGGCAAATAGATACCTTGGGTCGATCGGTATACCTTCGATATAAGGAACTGTTGGGGCAATCCATCTCTTTCCCACAGGAATATTATCAGGGAGGTTATATTCGGGAATTCGCCGTTTTTTTAAAAGCGGATAAAGGGCGTAAGCTTCTGGATATGGATGAAGGAAATGCCATTTCCTATTGTGCAAACCTGGCGGCAAAAAAAATCCTTTCGGGGATCAGGAAAGATTTAAGCGCTTTCGGAGTGCAGTTCGATAATTGGTTTAGTGAACAAAGCCTTTATGATGCAGGCAAGGTGGATGATATCATTAAAAACTTTCAACAGCGGGAGATCATCTATCAAAAAGATGACGCCCTATGGTTTAACACCCACAGATTCGGAGATGAAAAAGACCGAGTGGTGGTCAAAAAAAACGGACAGATGACCTATTTTGCGTCGGATATCGCCTACCACATGGATAAGTATCATCGGGGATTCGATCGCGTAATCGACGTGTGGGGAGCAGACCATCACGGATATATCCCCAGAGTTGAAGCGGCAATAGAGGCATCCGGGAAACACCGCAAACAGTTTCAGGTCATTCTTGTTCATCTGGTCAATCTCTTAAGGGGTGGAGAGCCTGTCGCAATGTCCACCCGCATGGGTCAATTCATCACCTTGCGCGATATCATCGATGAAGTCGGCAGCGATGCTGCCCGGTTTATTTTCCTGACCCGGCATCATGAAAGTCCCCTTGATTTCGATTTAGAACTTGCCAAAAAAAGAACAAACGAAAATCCGGTCTATTATGTCCAGTATGTCCATGCAAGAATCTCAAGCATTGCCCGCAAAGGAAAGGATAGGGGAAAAACAGATGTGACGTGGGATGAACAAGCGGTCAACAGATTGACTGCGCCGGAGGAAATTCAACTGATAAAGGCTATGGATTGTTATCCGGATGTGGTTAAACAGAGCGCGAATTCATTGGAACCTCATCACATTACCTATTATCTCACACATCTGGCCGCACTGTTTCATGCATATTACAATAAACACAGGGTGCTCACCGATGACCCCATTTTATCCCACGGGCGACTTTATCTGGTATTTGCCGTGAAAAAGGTGATAAAAAGCGGCCTTACCCTTCTGGGTGTGTCAGCGCCAGAGAAGATGTAATTATTTCAGTAATGGGAAATAATGAAAGAAGAAGGAAGTCTTTGCCAAAGGGTAAGACGTCTCAGATTAAAGGAAATCACAAAGAATATCTAATATGGTTTTCGGTGATCTTTTTTGTTGCGGCCTGGATGTTTTTTCTCGGTATTCTCGTGGGAAGAGGAACGGCGCCTGTAAAATTTGATATCGGAAAGTTTCAAAAAAAATTAGCCGCCCTAAAGGCTGCGGATATTGATAAAAAACTGACCAGATTCAAAATTGACTCCGATTTTGATAAGCACAAGGCGGATCTCGATTTTTACGAAGCTCTTAAAAAGGGCGGGGATAACATCAGGCCGCCTGCATCAGTTTTTAAGTCAAAAAAAAGATCGGACCTAACCTTCAACTTTACGATTCAGGTTGCTTCATTTAAGGATCAAAAAGACGCAGACAGGTTGGTAAAAAAATTAAAAAAAAGAAAATATCAAGCATACAGCGCAATCGGCGCAATACCGGGTAAGGGTATATGGTATAGAGTTCGAGTCGGTTATTTTAAAACCCGGGCTGATGCCACCCAAATACTGACCCGGTTAAAAAAAGAGCGCCGCAAAGCGTTTTTAATCCACCGCTGACACAATTGGACCTATCATGAAAATTACCAAAGATGAAATGATTCATGTCGCTGATCTAGCCCGCCTTAAACTGGATAAAGGATCAATGGAAACATTTGCCAACCAGATTGGGAGTGTTATCGACTACATCGACCTTCTGAACACCGTTAAAACAGAAGGTGTAAAACCCACAACCCATGCGATCTTTTTAACCAATGCATTCAGGGAAGATGAAGAAAAAAACCATCTTGATTTGAAGAAGACGCTTTCCAATGCACCTGAAAAAGAGGAGGAGCATTTTATCGTTCCAAAGATAATCGGAGGATAAAAAAACGATTGATATGAACCTTTATGACCTCACCATATGGCAAGCTCACAGGCTTTTATCGGAAAAAAAGATATCTTCCCAGGAACTGATATCTGCTGTTATTGACCGCATCAAAACAGTTGACGGAAAAACAGGTGCATATATTACAGTGGCAGAAAAAACAGCGATGAATGAGGCCAGATCGGCCGATAAAATTATTTCCGAGGGAAATATTTTACCGCTGACCGGAATCCCTATTGCGATTAAAGACCTTATTTGTACCGAGGGGATCCGCACTACATGCGCATCTAAAATTCTTGAAAATTTTATTCCTCCATACGATGCAACTGTTATAAAAAGGCTGAAAAATGAAGGTGCGGTGATCGTCGGAAAAGTGAACATGGATGAATTTGCCATGGGTTCTTCAACCGAGCATTCAAGTATGAAATTAACCCGCAATCCCTGGGATCTGGAGAGAATACCCGGTGGATCAAGCGGTGGTGCTGCCGTTGCGGTGGCAGCCGATATGTGTTTAGGGTCCCTCGGTTCTGACACCGGGGGATCTATCCGTCAACCCGCATCCCATTGCGGTGTTGTGGGGATGAAACCTACCTATGGCAGGGTTTCGCGGTTCGGACTGGTGGCTTTCGCATCCTCCCTTGACCAGATCGGTCCACTGACAAAAAATGTCCGGGATTGCGCAATGCTGATGAAAGTTATCTCAGGTTATGATCCTTCTGATTCAACGTCGGTACCCAAAGATGTTCCGGATTATACATTATTATTTCAAGACGGTTTAAAGGGACTTATCGTCGGTATACCAAAGGAGTATCAATCTACAAAAGGGCTTAATCCTGAAGTTTCCGCTGCAATAAAAAGTGCAGTTAGAACAATTAAAGCCTTGGGCGCTGACTGTATAGAGGTTTCCCTGCCGCATGTGGAATATGCGGTGGCAGCCTATTATGTGATCGCTTCCTCCGAAGCCAGTTCGAACCTTGCCAGATATGATGGGGTTAAGTATGGTTTCAGGGATAAAAGCGAGGGCAACTTGATGAAAATGTACAGAAGTACCCGATCAAAAGGATTCGGGACAGAAGTCCAGCGAAGAATCATCATCGGAACCTACTGCCTTTCTGCGGGGTATTATGATGCATATTACAAGAAAGCATCCCAGGTGAGGACCTTAATCATGGAGGATTTTCACCGGGCATTTAAAACCTGTCACGTGATTTTATCACCTGTAGCTCCGACTCCGGCTTTTAAAATAGGGGAAAAATACGACGACCCTCTTACTATGTATCTATCTGATATATTTACACTTTCATCCAATCTTGCCGGAATACCGGGTATGTCTATCCCCTGTGGGTTCTCTTCCGAAGGGCTCCCGATCGGATTGCAGATTATGGGAAATCATTTTAACGAAGAGGTGATGTTTAAGGTTGCGTACAATTTTGAGAAGGCCACCGATTTCCATACCCAAAAACCGGTATTGTAAAGAAGTTTGTAATGAATATACAACCCGATGGCGAAAATTTGAGAAAAGCGGTTACATGGGTTTTAGAAGAGAAGAAATTTAATCCGGTAAAACCGTTGAAAGAACTCATCAATAGGGCCTGTTTAAAATTCGATCTTTCGCCGAAGGATGCGGAGTTTTTGCTTCGATCCACATCACTTAAGGACAAACCGTTTTAGATGACCCAAATAAAAATCCTACCTGAAATCCTGTCAAACAAAATTGCTGCCGGTGAAGTGGTTGAGCGACCATCTTCAGTGGTCAAAGAGTTGGTGGAAAATGCATTGGACGCAGCAAGTACCCGCATCACCATCGAGGTGGAAAACGGCGGGCGTTCCTTGATACGGGTTGCGGACAATGGTATTGGAATGGGTCATGATGATGCGCTTTTATCCTTAGAACGCTACGCAACCAGCAAAATATATAAAGATAACGATCTGTTCTCAATAAGCACCCTCGGTTTCAGGGGTGAAGCGCTCCCTAGCATTGCGGCGGTTTCAAAATTTACCCTCACTACAAATGATGACACCGTCCACACCGGGACTGAAATCGTTGTGGAAGGAGGAAAAATAAAACGAGTTTCTGAAGTCGGCGCTCCCAAAGGTACGATGGTCACGATCAAACAACTTTTTTTCAATATGCCGGCGAGAAAAAAATTCCTGAAAACAACCGGTACTGAAATCGGACATATAACAGATGCAGTTTCCGGGGTGACCTTAGCGTGGCCAGGCACTTATTTTAAGCTCCTGCACAATGGCAAAGTGGTGAACAGATGGTCGATAAAATCAGACCCGATCGAAAGGGTGGTAGATGTTCTCGGTAAAACCATTAAAAATGATCTTCATCGTATCAGGTTTAATATTGATGATCTGTCCGTTTCCGGCTGGGTAGCGTCTCCCAGGATCACCCGCAGCACGTCTCGGGGAATCTATGTTTATGTGAACGGGAGAAATGTCAGGGACAGGATCATACAGCATGCCCTGTTTGAAGGGTATGCCGGAAGAGTTCAAAAAGGCCGGTTTCCGCTGGCCGTCTTACTGCTGAAAGTCCCGGCTGATCAAGTGGATGTTAATGTGCACCCGGCTAAACATGAAATTCGTTTTGCACAACAAAAAAGGATCCATGATGCAGTTGCCGACGCTGTATCAAAAATGTTGAGATCTGCAGACCGTCCTGGCTGGAATGCCGATAGCGCTACCCCACTGGAACGTCATTCGGTATCAGAGCCGGTTTCAGATTTTCTCAGGGCCGGCATCGAAAACATAGGCTCAAAAGATAAAAGGATAGAGGTAGGAAAAAGACAGGAAAACCTATGGGTAAAAAAGAGATTTGGTGATCTGCGATTGATTGGACAGTTTCACAACACATACATCCTTTGTGAAGCAGATGAGGAACTTTTTGTCATTGATCAGCATGCAGCCCATGAACGCATCCTTTTCGAACGGCTAAAAAACCGCTCTTTGAAATTTGGAAAAGAAGCGCAAAAACTCCTCATTCCCGAAACCATCGACCTGGGTTACAGGGAAGCAGATGTGCTTGAAAAATTGATTCCAGGTCTCAAAACACTCCAGCTTGAAATCGAACCGTTTGGTGGTAACAGTTTTGTCGTAAAGTCGATACCTGCGCTTTTGGCAAACCGAGAAATCACGCCGCTGGTTGTTGAAATAGCGGAAAAGATGGCCGAGACCGGTTTTGCCGCCGGTATTGAACATGCCATTGACCAAAGCCTGATCCTTATGGCCTGCCATGGAGCCATTCGGGCAAACCAGCCCCTTTCTGAAAAGGAAATCAGGGGGATGCTTGACCAATTGGAAAAATGTGACAATCCGTCACACTGCCCCCATGGTCGGCCCACATGGGTGAACTGGTCATTGCGGTTTTTTGAAAAATCGTTCGGAAGGATCATGTGAACAGCTAACCAGCTCTTCTCCCAAGCATTTTATAAATCGTGCCTACCAGGTCATCTCTACCGCGTTCTTTTAATAAAGGAAGCATCTCCACATAAAACGGTTCACGATGTCTAATCTTAATGTTAAAATTAGAGAGTTGATCTGCAGAGATATCGTTTTCAATGAATGCTTTTGTCTTATCGAGTATGCCCAATGCCACAAGCTCAGTCATGGTGCGGACACATTTCTCACATTTTCCACAGTTCAATCGACCTTTCACGTTCGCCAAACAGACCCTGAAGTGTTGAAAAGCAACATCCCACTTCGCTATTAACCTGAGTTTATCCAATCTGGATAATGCCACATCCCGATGCCTGATTCTCATATTATAACTGGAGTATTCCGGATCCAGCATCGGGTGTGAACCACATGGAACCAAATTCGGGATATCGTACGAAGAGGCGATATAAACCAGATTAAGCCGGGTGACAAAAGCATGCGCTACCGAAGCAAGAACAGCACCAAAAAACTTATCGAGCCAGAGATCTCTTTCATCGCATAGGTGTCTGATATTGGTATAAACCGGGATCAGATTTACCTCTGCATCTTCAGCAACCGCTGAAAGCGCGGCCTTGGCCCGATCAAAGACATGGTATTTCATTCCACGCTCGACGACACCCCCAATGTCAAAGCCGTGGACGAGCAAGCAGTCTTTGACATGACCGGGGTGCTCTTTGGGATAGACCATTTTGTTGATCTGCAGGGCCGCTAGAGAATCTATACCGCCGGACAGGAAAAGTCCTGCCTGTCGCTGGCTGCCTGATGGATAGACTACAGAGCTTGTTTTGGCTTCGATGGTCAAAGGCGCATATTTTCCATCAGACCATTCTTTCATCAGGGCCATCACGGTTTCAAGGCCTTCTTTCAGGCCGGGACAGATTTTAGCATCCAGGGCGATTCTTTTTTCACCAAAATGCATAGCCGGAATGATGCAGCCGACCAAAAAGGAATGCGGGTTGCAGGAGATATCCGCTGAGAAGGTTTTTTCTGTTTCAATATAGATTTCACGGACCGGTTGCTCACAATCTTCCCATTCCACCATTGCGCTCACACGAACCAGGTTTTCTCTTTGCATCAATTCAAAGTTTGATATGCGCACTATTTTTCTCTGGCTTATTTATCCTGATGGTTTCGTCAAAAGCTCCGATTTTGTCCGCTCCATCAGTGGAGCATACTTGCAAAGAACATGGTCCACAATACGACCGGCGATGTCCAACCCGGTTGCCTTTTCAAGTCCTCTAAAACCGGGCGAATAGTTAACTTCTATCACGGTGATTTGGTTGTTTTTATCCACTATTAAATCGACCCCTGCAATCTCGAGGCCGACCACAGCCGCAGCACTGAGCGCAATATCACGTTCCACCGATGATAATTTTTTTTCAATGCTTTTGCCACTCAAATGGTAATTGGCCCTGAAATCTCCTTGTTTCGGCTTAAGTTCCATGGAACCTACAACCTTTCCGCCCACAATCAATACCCGAACATCTCGGCGTCCTCCGGTCGGAATAAAACGTTGTACCAATAAGCCGTTGCTTTTATTCAGGTGATTTTGGGTGGCCCGCTCAAGATCTAGGTTGTTTTCCACCAGCATAACCCCTTTTCCCTGACGGCTGCTCACCCTTTTTACCACAACCGGAAAACCGTCGAGCCATGCCAGAGCATTCTCTATGCCTTTAACCGAATTCACCAGTGCAGTGTCGGGCACCGGAACGCGGGCGGTAGTCAAGGTTTGCAAAGTCAGAAATTGGTTTTTAGCCAATCGGATTGAATTAAGATTGTTGACCAACGGAATCCCCATCATGCTGAAGTGATGTATCAACAATAGACAGGCATTCCCCAGGGTAGCACCCTGCCGGGGCAACACCACATCCAGGCTTTCCATGCCCGGCTTCCCAAGCAGAGTCGGCTCACCTCCTTTGAGCGCGCCCCATACCCGGTAAGGATGAACAAGAGTTATCCGGTGACCCTTTGAATCGGCTGCTTCCATTAATCGCCGGTTCGGGTGAAAATTATGCCCCCTAACGGTAATGATTCCGATGTTCATTTTAGCCTTGATTTAAGTTGCGCACCCCCGATAGGACATATCTAAACGCCACAAAATGCTCATTTAGAGAGCAGTATGATCTTTTTATGAGTCCATCAATAAAGGTATAATCTATCCGCTCTTTTCTTGATGACAAATCTCGTTTTTCTTAGCCCAGTTCATTCTATAGCAATTGCCCAAATCACAAGCTCTTTGAAAATTAGAACACGCACTTTCCAAGTCGTCCAACATTATATAAACCAACCCTTTATTTTCGTAATAAAGAGCTTCACTCGGGTCAAGATGAATGGCCTTGGTATATTCTTCTATCGCTTGTTGGTACTCGCCTAATTTGTCATATACACGCCCGCGACTGTAATAGGCACCGGCAGCATTCGGGTTAAGACTTATACTTTTTTTATAATCCGCTATAGCTCCTTTTAAATTCCCTAAACCATAGTACGCATTCCCGCGGCTTTTAAAAAATTTGGCATTATTAGGATCGAGGCGGATAGCATAATTAAAATCTTCGATAGCTTGTTGATATTTACCTAATTCATTATACGCAATCCCACGGTTGTTAAAGGCC
>CAZSON010000075.1:0-12628 GCA_964608375.1 uncultured Desulfobacter sp.
ATGAAACGATCGATCAAAATAGCCGGGATCGCATCTCTAATTTTCCTTTCTTTCAGTTGCGGTCTGAAAAAAGAGGCGCTGATTTCAGGAGAAACCATGGGAACGACCTATCATATCCGGATCGTCTCCTGGTTTTACCAAAGCCATACCGATCTCAAAGCAAAGATTAAGACCCGGCTGCATGAGATCAACCGGAGCATGTCGACCTATATGAAAGAGAGCGAAATCAGCAGGTTTAATGCATCTCAGAACTTTGATGAAAAGCTCTTTATCTCTGATGATTTTTATCAGGTGATGAAGGTGGCGGACAGAATCTACCACCTGAGTAAGGGGGCATGGGACGGCACGGTCAAACCGCTGGTCGATCTATGGGGATTTGGAAGCGCTGAGGGGAAAAAGCATATCCCCACATCGGATGAAATCGATAAGCGGTTGCTTAATGTCGGGTTTGATAAAATTGAAATTTCAGATAAAAAATACCTGGTCAAAAAGAAACGTTTTATTTCTCTTGATCTTTCGTCAATTGCAAAAGGGTATGCGGTTGATGCGATCGCAGGGCTGATACAAAAAGAAGGGATAAAAGACTTTCTCGTTGAGATTGGCGGGGAGGTCTATGCCTCCGGCAAGAAAAACGACGGTAGCAATTGGAAAATCGGCATCAACAAACCAAGAAAGGATGCTTCCCTGGATCAGGTTTATAAAATAGTGAAACTATCGGACAGAGCCATGGCAACCAGCGGCGATTACAGAAATTTTTTTGAAATCAATGACAAACGTTATTCCCATGTATTGAATCCGAAATCAGGATATCCGGTTGAAAACGGCGTTGTCAGCGTTTCAATTTTGGCCCCGACATGCACCTTTGCAGACGGGCTTGCAACAGCGGTGATGGTGCTCGGTCATGAAAAGGGGATTCAATTGATCAACAGAATCGATGATGTCGAAGGCATGATCGTTGTGCAAAAAAAAGATGGGACATTCATCGATTTTTATTCCGATCGATTTGAGGTGAAACACTAGCTCAGAATATAGCATTAAAATTTTTCGACACCCCGGTCAACGGCTGAAAAAAATAACATCATTTTGATGGATTCGCAAAAAGTCCGTTTTGTTTGAATGTAAATTTTGGATCTGCTGATTTCAGCACTTTGGAGCTTGACAGTTCAGCCTTGTTTCTGTAGCGTTAATTATTTAAAAGCGGCTATCGATCAATATCAGAACACTTTCATGGAAAGGAGAACAAAAATGTTGAAAAAAGAGATGGATAGAAGAGAGTTTCTCAAAGTGACCGGAACCGCCATCGGCGCCTCTATGCTCACCGGCCCGGGAGCTGTTTTCGCCGGTACTCAGCCCGGAGGAAAGGTGGATCCGATGAAACTGATGACCACCACCGCTACTTTTGATCCGGTCAGACCCGAATCCGCCCGTCTTATCGCGCAGGCATTTAAAAAACTGGGGTGGGATGTCGAACCGCTTCCGATTGACTACAAGCAGAATGTCCAGAAAGTAATTATGGAGCACAAATACGATATGTGGTTGGTCCGCTTTACCGGTGCTGCCATTCGGATCGATCCCAATGTATTCATTTATAAAGTTCACCATTCCTCAAATTACAAAAAAGGCGGCTACAACTGGATCGGCTACTCCAACCCGGAGGTGGATAAGCTGGCCGCAGCCCAACAAACCGAGATGAATGTAAACAAGCGACGTGATCTGGTGATGAAAGCCCAGGCGATCATTCATGAGGAACAGCCTGAAAACGTGCTGGTCAATGCCAAGATGACCAATGCGTACCGCTCGGACCGGCTAAAAAATTTGACGCCTATGATGGGCGAGGGCATCGGGAGCTTCTGGGCCGATGTCGATATGGAAGTGATAAAAGGGGACGGCTATGTACGCACAGGTGTGACCGCGGCTTTGAAAAACCTCAATCCTATTGACGTGAAGGATGCCAAGGAATTTAAAGAGTTACGGATGTTTTATGATCGGTTGTTCAGGGTGGGACCGGACGGCCAGGTCAAACCCTGGGCTGCAAAATCGTTTAGCCTTCCGGATCCCACGACTATTGACATCAACATCCGCGAAAACATGCATTTTCACGACGGCCATCCGGTAACCGCCGAAGATATTCAGTTCACCTTTGATTACCACGCTAAATGGAAGGCGCCCTTTTTCGCTGCGGCATTAAAAAATGTCCAAAGTGTCACCTCCACCGGGAAATACTCGATTCGCATCAAACTGGTTAAGCCGTCCGCCCCATTCTTTTCCAACGTGCTGGCGGCGATCTTTATTATCCCGCAACATATCTGGAAAGATATCCCGGATAAAGTCGATGTAAAGGATCCGCTGAATTATCCCAATGAAAAACCGGTCGGCAGCGGACCGTTCAAATTTGAGTACTGGGACCGCGGGCGGGAGCTGAAGCTGAGTGCTTATAAGGAGCATTTTAATCCGCCAAAATGTGCCGGCAATCTGATGGTTGTATACGGCAGTCACGACGCCATGGCCGCAGCCATCGAAAAAGGCGAGTGTGATCGAACCCGTTACATCTTAAAACCGAGCCTGATGGAAGATCTTAATAAGGTCAAGGGGGTTGTCGGGAAAGCTTATCCCAGCCATGGATTTTACGATCTGAGCTATCACACCCGCAGGCCGCCTTTAAATGATCCGGTGTTCAGAAAGGCGATTGCCCATGTATTGCCAAAAGAATTAATTATGGAAGCCGTTTTAGGCGGTCATGCGAGTCTTGGTGGTTCTGTCATCGCTCCGGTCAACAAATTCTGGCATAACCCGGCGGTCAAACCGTTTCCGACCGATATCCGGATTGCCAAAAAGATTTTAGCTGAAGCGGGATATACCTGGGACAAAAAAGGAAAGCTCCATTATCCCAAGGCCTAATATTTAAATAAACCATCAAAAAGGGAGGCGTAAAACGCCTCTCTTTTATAAGGGTTGGACAATGCGAGAATTTATAATTCGAAGAACGCTCTATACGCTTTTTACGCTCTTTGCGGTGGCAACAATTCTGTTTTTTATCTTCCGCATGCTGCCTGGCGACCCCACTGCCCAGGTGATAAGTCCGGCCCTAGATGAGTCCGCTCAGGCGAGACTAAAGGAAGCCTTTGGACTTGATAAGCCGCTGTACGTTCAATATGTTTTATATTTAAAAAACATAGTCACCTTAGACTGGGGCCGTTCGTTCACTACCTCAAAGCGGGTGTTCGATATGTTGGGCTACCGTTTTTGGAATACCATTTTCCTGATGGGAGCGGCGATGTGTTTCACCCTGGTGATCGGAACCGGTCTCGGTATGGTCATGGCCTGGCGACGGTCCGGTTCCCTCGATGTCGGCGCTACGGTGAGCGCATTGGTACTGCAATCCGCGCCCCCCTTTGTTACCGGCATTTTGTTGCTGATGATTCTCAGTTACCGGCTCGATCTGTTCCCCACCGGGGGAATGCACACACCCGGGATGCGTCTGGGATCCGGATTACAGATCATTTTTAGCAAGGATTTCCTGCACCATCTGATCCTTCCTACGATCACGGTCGCGTTTTATTATCTGGCAACGCCGATGCTCATCATGCGGGACAGCATGCTGGAGGTGCTAGGAAGTGATTTTATCGAGCTGGCCAAGGCAAAGGGCCTTTCCCCCAGGGTTGTGATGATGAAACATGCTGCCCGAAATGCCCTATTACCGGTTTTGACCGTTTCGTCGATCATGGTTGGGTTTGCGATCGGTGGACAGGTCATAGTTGAACAGGTGTTCTCATGGCCCGGCATGGGGCAGTTAATGGTGGAAGCCGCCTCCGGACAGGACTACCCTGTGGCCCAGGCCACTTTCCTTATCCTTGCTGCGGTAGTTATTATTTTAAACCTACTGTCAGATATTTCCTATTGTTATCTCGATCCCCGAATATCGATCGCAGGACAACATAAATAGACCGCGTTTTCTTTTTTTGAAATGCAATCGGAAAGCTGGGCTTATATCTAAAATAGGATATTAAAATGAAGATAATCGGTTTGGAGCTTTTTCAGATATCTATTCCCTTTGCCAAACCTTACAAACTTTCAAAAGTTTACGGCACCCGCTATGATGCCGCGGCAGTAATTTTTAAAATCCATACCGATGAAGGCCTTGTCGGGTTGGGGGAAGCCGATCCCTTGAATCCCTTTACAGAAGAGACCCCGGCTTCAGTGATAGCGGTCACCCGTGATCTCATCGCTCCCTGCATAATCGATCAGGATCCGAGGTCGATGGCTGAGTTGGAATATTATCTCGATCGGGCCGTGAATGGAAATTTGGTCGCCCGGGGCGCTGTCAACATGGCCCTGTTTGATATCGTCGGTAAAGTCAATAACATTCCGGCCCACCTGATGCTGGGGGGAAGACATCACGATAACCTTCCGTTATTAAGAGGTATCGGAAGCGGAACCCCTGAAGAGGATGTCGTTGCAATCGAAAAAGAGCTGAGCAGGGGTAACAGGTGCATCATGATTAAAATGGGATCATTGCCGGTATCCGATGAGATCAAACGCATGATCGCTGCTAAAAAGAGATACGGCGAGCAAATCCCATTAATCATTGATGTCAATCAGGGCTGGAGCGTGACCGAGGCCCTGGCGTTTATCGACGGGATCAGGGATTACCGTCCCGAGTTGATTGAACAGCCGATCCATCACAAAAACATCGAAGGTCTTAAACGTATCCGGGAGCGAGCGCCATGTAGATTGTCTGCTGACGAAAGTCTGGTAAGTCTTCATGATGCAACGACATTAATCCGGGAGAAAGCGGTTGACGTTTTCAGCCTCAAGGTGTCGAAAAATGGCGGCCTGGCCAAAACCAAAAAAATCGCTGATGTCGCCGATGCCTTTGGAATTAAGTGCCTGATGAACAGCATGCTGGAATTCGGTATTTCCCAGGCCGCTTCTTTGCAGGTCGGTTGTACCCTGACCAACCTGATTGAGTATGGTCACGCCTATGGATCAGTAACCAGAATGTCCGACGATATCACCGATTTCGGTGACAACATTTCAGACGGTGTAGTCACTGTTCCAAAAGGCGCCGGGCTTGGGGTTAGACTGAAAGAGGCCAAACTGAAAAAATACGCAATCGACTATCTTAAAATCGGTCGTATTCCCTAACACCTGGGTTAACGGTTTTAATATCTGATTTTGATTAAAAATAAAGGAGTTGTTGAATGGGAAAATTTAATAGCAGCCCGAAGTTTGCCGTGCTGGGAACAGGAAATTCAGGTCAGGCCTTTGCCGCCGACATTTCACTCAGTGGCTATTCGGTCAATCTGGCCGAGATATCCGGATATGAACAGACGTTACATGTGATTGAAAAAAAAGGCGGTATTGAGCTTACCGGCAAATCGAACAACGGTTTTGCTGAAATGAACATGATTACCACCGACCTATCGGCCGCTATCAAGGGGGTTGACATTATCATTATCGGCGGTTCAGCCTTTGCTCATGAGCCTTTCAGCCGGGCGGTCGCGCCTTATTTTGAAGACGGACAGTTTATCCTCTTTACCTCCAACTTCGGGGCGGTCCGGTTTAATCATTGGATTAAGCAGTTCAATATTTCGGCAGATGTTACTCCGGTGGAAACCATGAGTTTGCTTTACGCCACCCGGGCGATAGAACCGGGCAGGGTTGTTATTAAGGGGGTTAAGAGCGAACTCCCGGTTGCTGGCCTGCCGGCCGGGCGCACCGGCGATTTTATTGAAAAGATATCACCTATCTTTCCCCAGATGACGGCCTGCGATAATGTTCTGGTGACCAGTCTTAACAACCTTAATCCGATCGTGCATCCACCGATGGTGCTCTGCAACGCAGGCCGGATTGAAGCTACCAAAGGGAAGGGCTGGAACCTTTATGGAGACGGGGCCACCGAGTCGGTGGCCCGGTTGATGCTGGCAATGGACGCAGAACGAATGTCGTTGATGGAGCATATCGGGGTTAATGGTATTGCATTTAAGGATGCCTTTGAAAAGCTGTACAAAGATTACGCTATCGGCGGGGAATCATTATCTTTATCTGAAACGCTGAGAAAGAGTCCCATCCATTCGGATTCCGCTTTTTCGGCTCCTGCAAGTATAGACACCCGTTACATCGCCGAAGACTTGCCCTTTGGGTTGGTGCCGTGGTCTTCGATTGGCCGGATGTTCGGTCTTCAGACTACGACAATTGATGCGGTAATCCAGTTCGCTTCGGTCATGTTGGACCGTAACTTTTTTGCAGAGGGGCTGAAGACCAAAGATTTGGGGATAGAAAATATGAGTGTTGAGGATTTGAGAGCGATGGTCGGTTAACCTATTTGGGAGGATTGATCGAGATGCGTTTTTACAGAGTCAGGGAATTTTTTGTTACACAGATAAAAATTATTACCCGGCACCGTTTCGGCACATTTGGCGCGGTGGTTTTACTTTTATTTGCTCTGATCGGTTTGCTGGCCCCGGTTATAACACCCCATGATCCCTGGGATTCCTTACGGGGTGCCGACGGGAAGCTGGCGATGCTCAAACCGCCAAGTTGGGAGTTTCCTTTGGGCACCACCATGATGGGCAGGGACATCTTGAGTCAGATGATCCAGGCCACCCGCACCACTGTTATTATCGGGCTGGTATCCGGGCTGATATCGATTCTGATCGGTGCCAATATTGGGCTTTGGTCAGCGTATTACGGGGGCAAACTAGACGAGGTAATGATGCGTTTTACCGACATTGTTTATGGAATGCCGTTTTTACCCTTCCTCATTGTACTCATCTCTCTTTTTGGCCGCAGCATGTGGTATGTCATTATCGCTATCTGCTGTATTGTCTGGCGAACTTCTGCCCGTGTGGTTAGAGCCCAGGCCCTTTCGATCCGACAGCGTCAGTTTATTTTGGCGGCTAAGGCCAGGGGATGCAGTGATTTCCGCATGATCTACGGGCATATTATGCCCAACGTTTTGCCCCTTCTGCTCCTTTACACTGCATTTAATATTGCCTGGTCGGTTCTGGCAGAAGCCGGCGCAAGTTTTCTTGGATTTAGCGATCCCAACAATCTGACCTGGGGTGGAATGCTGTACAACCTGTGGATTTCGGGGAAAATAAGGGTGGCCTGGTGGTGGTTTACGTGGCCCTCCCTCTGCATCATTCTTTTGGTCAGTGCACTGGTTTTCATTTCCAGGGCCTATGAAGAGGTTGCCAACCCCCGGCTAAAGCAACGGTAACCAGATTTGAATAATTCGATTTATGGAAACATTCGTGTAAGATATCCGAGCCAAGGAAAAAGGGAATATGCTGCTTCAAATTAATAACTTACGTACCCACTATCGTATCTCAGATGGGATAGTTAAAGCGGTTGACGGGGTGTCGCTGTCAATTAAGGAGGACGAGGTGTTCGGTTTGGCCGGTGAGTCCGGCTGTGGCAAGTCGACACTCATCCGCACGATTATGCGTCTGATCCCCTCAACAGCCATCGTCTCTGCCGATGAACTGTCATACCGGGGGAAAAATTTGCTTGCCCTGTCAGATAAAGCTTACAGGGACAATATTTTGTGGCGGGAAATTTCGTTGGTTCCGCAAAGTGCCATGAACTCACTCAATCCGGTTTATCGGGTGGGTGACCAGATCGTCGAAGCTATACACGCCCATTCTGAAATGACCCACCGAGAGGCCATGAACAGGGCGGAGAGCCTTTTTGAGGGAGTGGGACTTCAGGCGGCCCTGACCCGCAACTACCCGCATGAGTTTAGCGGCGGCATGCGCCAGCGGGCCATGATCGCCATGTCTTTGGCCCTCGATCCTGGGCTTATCATCATGGATGAACCGACCACCGGGTTGGATGTACTGGTGCAGGAGAGGATTTTAAGAGAATTAAAACATATCAGACAAAAATCAAAGGCCGCCATTTTTTTAATCACACATGATATTTCGGTTATCGCCGAGATGAGTGATCGCATCGGTATCATGTACGCCGGCCGGATGATGGAGCAGGCCGACGCAGTGGACCTGTTTAATGAACCGTATCACCCTTACACACTTGGATTGAAAAATGCGTTTCCAAGCATTAAAGCCCTTGATCGCGAACTGATTTCCATCCCCGGTTCACCACCCAATTTAATCGAGGACATTCCCGGTTGTTTGTTTGCGTTTCGATGCCCTTTTGTGATTTCCGAATGCCGGCAGACAAAACCTGAGAATCTGGAAATCAAACCGAATCACTTTGTACATTGTATCCGGACGGACCATGTGGCGGAATTCCGTAAACTGGCAGGAGACAAGAAAACATGGCAATCCTCGAGATAGATGATTTAAAGCAATACTTTTATGTGGACCCGGGATTTCTCGCTAAACTGGTCAGTGGAAAAAAACCGGGGGTAATCAAAGCGGTGGATGGGTTGAACCTAAGCATGCAGGCCGGTGAAATCCTGGGACTGGCCGGTGAGTCCGGTTGTGGCAAATCAACTGCGTGCCTGGCAATTGCAAAGCTTCGGGAGCCGACCGGCGGCACGATTAAATACAAAGATAAGGATATTTCGAAATTTACCAAAAGCGAGCTCAGAGTGTATCGAAGTCAGGTTCAAATTATTTTTCAAGACCCTTATGAGTCTTTGAATCCAAGGTTTACCGTGTTTGATATGGTTGCCGAACCGCTGCGTGCCCTCAACCTCGGGGAAAGGAACGAGGTAAAGCGCAGGGTGAATGAAACCCTCGAGTTGGCGGGTTTAAATCCCGATGATTATGGCGATCGTTATCCGCATCAGATGAGCGGCGGTGAAAGACAGCGGGCCGGTATCGCCTCGGCCCTGGTTTTAGAGCCCGAGTTGGTTATCGCAGATGAGCCTCTATCGATGCTGGACGTCTCCATTCGGGCCGGGATATTGGATCTCATCCGAGACCTGTCCGAACAAATGAACTTTAGCTGTATCTACGTCTCCCATGACATCTCTATACTTTCCAACATCTCGGAACGGTTGATGATCATGTATCTGGGCAGAACAATGGAGCTGGCCCCTACCAAGGAACTCATCACAGACCCTCTTCATCCCTATGCCCAAGCTTTGATTTCGGCCGTATCGATTCCCGACCCCACTTATAAACGCCCTGTCCCGAACATCAGGGGCGAAGTCTCACAACCGATTGATCCACCACCCGGCTGCCGGTTTCAAACGCGGTGCACTCGAGTGATCGCGGGTGTTTGTGAAGTGGAT
This sequence comes from uncultured Desulfobacter sp., assembly GCA_964608375.1. GTDB lineage: Bacteria > Desulfobacterota > Desulfobacteria > Desulfobacterales > UBA2156 > UBA2156. The sequence continues at coordinate 9,206 of CAZSON010000075.1, forward strand.
GATCCCCCATTGCGGGAGATAAAATCAGGACATTTTGTATCCTGCCATCTGTACTGATATTTATTTAACCCCTTTCACTTTGGACCCGAATGCAGAAAGAAGGAGTTTGAGTTGACAGAGAGATCTTTGTCCGATCCATCAGACAGCCGGTTGATAATTTGTCGTTGTGAAAATGTCACGTTGGGCCAGGTTCAAGCCGCTATCTCCGACCGGGGCGCTCGACGCGCAAATGAGGTGAAAAAAGTGACCCGAGCCGGTATGGGGCATTGCCAGGGACGGACCTGCGCAGGATTGATCGAAATCATCTTGAGTGCGAAAACCGACACACCGGTTGGAAAAGAACCTTTCAAAGCCCAAGCACCGGTTCGCCCTCTACCGATTGATCATCTTTCTGCTTTGGCAGATCAGTTTGATGAACCTGTCGGCCCGGTGAGCGTCACCATGACACGACGTCCCGTTGACATGGATGAAACCGGACCCTCAACGTTTTTAGATAAATGATTTAACCAGATGGAATCAGGAACAGTTGTTGTTATCGGTGCCGGAATTATCGGCACTTCCATCGCCTATTACCTTGCAAGGGCCGGCATCGATGTTACCCTTATCGATCGCCGGGGACCCCTTTCCAGTGGAACGGCATCACAGGCCTGTGCCGGCGGAGTTCGCCATCAGGGCAGAGCTGCCTGTGAAATTCCTCTTGCAATTCATTCCATTGATCTCTGGGCAACCCTGGAAGAAGAGCTGGACGCAGACATCGGTTATCGCCGAAATGGAATGACGGTAGTAACAGATGATGCATCGATGGTCCCATTCTTAAAAAGACGGGTTAGCGTAGAGCAATCTATCGGCCTCGATGTTCGTATGATCTATAACTCTGATCTTCACGATTTGGTCCCAGGCCTCTCTCCACCTATTTTCGCCGGGAGTTTTTGCCCGCTGGATGGTCAGGCGAATCCGCTCCGGACTATTTCAACGCTTACAACCTGTGCCGCACGTTTGGGCGTTCGTTTCAAATGGAATTGTCCTGCAGAGCATCTTGTGGTCAATAGAAAAAAAATCGTGTCTGTCAAAACCTCAAAGGGGGAGATCTTCTGCCGGTACGCAATTTTGGCTGCCGGTGCCTGGAGCGGCGCTATCGCTGCAACAGCGGGGTTGAATTTGCCGATAGATCCTTTCGGTCTTCAGATGATGGTTACCGTCAGGCGCCGGAAAGCGCTCGATCAGGTATTAGGATGGGTCGGCCACGGCATCAGTCTCAAACAGAGCAGATCCGGCGGGTTTATTATCGGAGGCGGGTGGCCGGGGTACAGCAATCCGGGCACATACGTGACCCGTCTTTATCCGGGAAGCATGGCCAAAAGCGCAAAAACCGCCGTTGATTTATTTCCGAACCTAGGCCTTGTCCCGGTTATCCGGGCCTGGGTCGGTATTGAAGCCTTTTGCAAGGATGAACTTCAGATTTTAAGCCTCATACCCGATATTGATGGTCTCATCCTCGCAACCGGATTTTCAGGCCATGGTTTTGCCCTTGGACCCGGTGTCGGTTCATTGCTTGCCGAGTATCTGACAACGGGGAAATGGCCTGAAATGCTGGCCCCTTTTGCTATTTCGCGCTTTAAAAAAGCCTCCAGGAGGATAGATAATGACAGATAGTCTGAGACTGAGAACCCATCCCGCCTTTCCGGTTGAGCAAAAAAACAGGGTGACAATAACTGTAGACGGAATTCAAATGACTGCAATTGAGGGCGAAAGCGTTGCGGCCGCCCTCTGGGCAAACGGTATTTTTGCAGTTCGGTATGATGAAGGAAACAATACAGGCCGAGGACTTTACTGCGGTGCGGGACACTGCTATGAGTGCAGGGTCACATTAGATGGCTTAAAGGACGTTCGGTCTTGTCAGGTCAATGTTCGAGATGGAATGCGTATCTCCCTGATTAGGGAAGAATTGCAAAAAGGGACGGCATCGTGACCTTTGAGCCGGTCGACCTGATTATTGTCGGCGCAGGCCCTGCCGGTTTGACAGCAGGGATCGAAGTCTCCCGGCAGGGGGGGCGCGTGGTCATTCTGGACGAAGGGCCGACTCCAGGCGGTCGCCTCCGCAGTCAGGTTCATCCACGGAGGCGATGGCCTTTTGGACATCGGTACAGATGGTCAAACGGTGCGTATAAAGCGGAACATCTCACAAAGGCGGCCATCGAAGCGGGCGTTAAAATCGTATGTGGCGCCTCGGTATGGACCATTTCGCCGGGGTGGTTTGTGGGAGTAACCCCCACTGATCCTTCCATGCAGGGGAAAACCTTTCCAACCGGCTTTGAAACACGGGCTGTTTTGATTGCCACCGGTGCGGTTCAGAATCCATTGCCTATCTCCGGGTGGACTCTTCCCGGAGTGATTACCGCCGGTGCGGCTCAAACCCTCATCAATACAAATCGAGTTCTGCCGGGCCGCCGTGTTGTGATCATCGGTGTTGATCCACTATCAATTGCCGTGGCCCGATTGATGACCGCAGTTGGGATCGATGTAAAAGGGGTTTTACTCCCACCTGCCAATAACCTTCATTGCGGTCCGGCAACTCCCCGGCAGGCCCTGCATGCCCTCTCCCGGCTCTGCAGGGAGTCGCCTGCATTTCGTTACCGGGTTTTGGGCATCTTATCCAATGGGGCGGGACGGTTGGCAGCGCGGCTTTCTTCGAAAAAAGGGATCAAAATAGACGGTTTTCCGCTGATGCTGAGGCGAACGATTCTGAGCATTGAAGGCGCAGGAAAGGCAGAAAGGGTTCAAATCGCTTCTCTGCGGGAAAATGGCACAGTATTGCCGGCCGCCGAAGAATGGTGGCCGGTTGATGCAGTAGTAACATCGGTCGGCCTTCATCCGTTGGTAGAGCTGGCCCAGATTGGCGGCTGCCCGATGAGCCACATATCCGGTTTGGGCGGGTGGGTCCCGGTTCACAGCCCGAATATGGAAACGCCTGTTTCAGGATTATTCGTTGCTGGCAGTGTTACAGGAGTGGAAAACGCCGGGGTGGCGGAAGCTCAAGGGAAAACCGCCGGAATTTCAATTTCAGGTTACCTGAAGCTTTTAAAAGGATCTGTTCTTAAGAAAAAACTTGCGAATCAGCAATTGGCGATTGAATCGGCCAGAAGAGAATCTTTCCCTTTTTTGGCAGGCGCCAAAGCGGGTCGGATTAAAATGAGCAGATCCTGGCGAAAACATGCCGCACGAGTCGACTGAAAAAGAAACAGGCTGTTTGATTTTGAAAAGGAATCTGTTATGATTTTACCCTATGAACTCGTAAAAAGCTAATTAAAGGCGCTTTGAGCCCCTATAAACGAAAATAACTTGTTAAATCCATTGCTTACACAACATAGATGAAAACAAGTTATTTATAAGTCATATTGCTCTCTAAATGACCATTATCCCAAA
>CAZSON010000076.1:0-4271 GCA_964608375.1 uncultured Desulfobacter sp.
ATCGAAATGATTACCGATGAAAAGGGACAAGCAATTTACCAAAGCCACCTTGTCACACTGAACCGGGCGATTACGCCGAAAACATCAAAAATTGTTTATGAACTGATGCAGGCCACCATAAAGTACGGAACAGCAAAAAAAGCGTTTAGAGGTCGTCGAACCGATAAGATTTTATCGAAACTCAATATTGGGGGCAAGACCGGCTCGATATACAATAAGGCCCATGATTCCCTATACGATTGGTTTGTTGGATTTGCTGAAAGAAAAGATGCATCGAACAAAATTGTTGTATCTGTGCTCGTTGCCCATGACAGGTACATCGGGAAGAGAGCGAGTTTTTACGCTCGGTTGGCGATGAAGCGCTATTTTCAAAATGATTTTATAGAACATAAAAAAAGCTGAAAGATCCAAAAAAGCTTGAGTTAAGGAGAAACGTTATGCCGGGTTTCGAACTATTTGGCGAACAGGAACGAAAAGAGGTCAAGGACGTCCTCAACACGGGCGTACTATTCCGCTATGGCTTTGACCAGCTCCGCAACGGTCATTGGAAGGCTAAAACATTTGAGACAGAGCTGGCCGAACGGATCGGAGCGACCTACTGTCATCTCTGTTCAAGCGGCACCGCAGCTCTTAGTATTGCGTTAGCAGCCTGCGGTGTCGGTGCAGGAGATGAGGTCATTGTTCCACCCTTCACTTTTGTCGCGACCATCGAGGCCGTCCTCAATGCCGGTGCGGTGCCGGTGTTTGCCGAAATTGATGAAACCCTTTGTCTCGCACCTGAAATGCTCGATGCAGCGATAACCCCGCATACAAAAGCTGTTATTGCAGTTCATATGTGCGGTGCAATGGCCCGAATTGTCGAAATCAAAAAATTTTGCAATGAAACGAACCTTATTCTAATCGAGGATGCCTGCCAGGCGATTGGCGCCACTTTCCAGGGGAAGAGTCTGGGAACCTTCGGTCATATCGGTTGTTTTTCCTTTGACCCTGTAAAAACCATCACATGCGGCGAAGGCGGCGCCGTTGTCACCGACAGCCGATCGCTCTATACAGATGCAGATGCTTATGCCGATCATGGTCATGATCACATCGGCAATGACCGTGGTTTAGAAGGACATTGCATTTTCGGTACAAACTTTCGCATCAGTGAACTCAATGCCGCAGTGGGACTTGCCCAGCTTCGAAAACTCGATTTTATCTTGCAAAAACAGCGTGAAAATAAAGCGCGAATAAAAAAGGCTCTGGAGCGGTTCTCAGAAATTACATTCCGGGAAATTCCGGATGAAAAGGGAGATTCCGCCACTTTTCTTTCTTTTTGCCTGCCTGATGAATCAACGGCAAGAAAACTGACTGAAAATCTCCTGAAAGCCGGTATAGATGGCAGCTTTTACTGGTATGATAATAATTGGCATTATCTGCGCCGGTGGGACCATTTAAAAAAGCTGAGATCTCTTTCGAAGGCGCCTCAACAGTTGCTTCCGAACTTCCCGAACTATGAAAATGTAGCTCTGCCCCGGTCTGACCGAATCATCAGTAAAACAATTTCCCTCCAGATTCGAATTTCATGGACCGAAAACGAGCTGTCTCAGCGCATTGAGAAAATTATCGATGTTGTAAGAACCCTATCTGTAACAAAGAAGTCTCTAAAGTGAGCTTAAGTGATCTAAAGTGCCTAAAGTTAAGGTATTTCGATCCTTTTATAATTAAAAAAGAAAATCATGTTTCGAAATTTTAAAACCGTTCCATTCGTTATTTTCGGTCGGGGCTGCTTCAGTCAGCTAAGTGATATAGTTAAAAAACAACGAGAGACTACCGGCTCTTTTATTGTTTTCATGGTTGACGATGTATTTACCGACAGTCATCTACGAGACAAAATCCCGCTCCAGGATCAGGATCACCTGATATGGATCAATGTGGATGATGAGCCGAAAACCACCTATGTTGACCAAATAACCCGATCGATTCATCGACTATCAGGTGATCTCCCTGCCGGTATCATAGGCATCGGCGGGGGGAGCACAATGGATCTCGCAAAGGCAGTATCCCTCATGTTGACGAACCCCGGCTCTTCTGCAGATTATCAGGGCTGGGATCTGATAAAAAACCCAGCGATATATCATGTCGGCATCCCTACTCTTTCTGGAACAGGAGCCGAGGTGTCCAGAACAACCGTGCTTGCGGGACCTGAAAAGAAACTGGGAATAAATTCTGACCACACGGTATTTGATCAAATCGTACTCGATCCGGAATTGATTTCCGCTGCGCCTTTTGAACAGCGTTTTTATACCGGGATGGACTGCTACATACACTGCGTAGAATCGCTAAACGGCACATATCTCAATACGTTCAGCAGATCGTACGGTGAAAAGGCGATAAAGCTTTGCCGGGAAGTTTTTCTGGACGGGGGTCCGGAGTCGGACGATAAGCTGATGATCGCCTCATATTTTGGTGGGATGAGCATCGCTTATTCCCAGGTTGGGATTTGTCATGCGCTTTCCTATGGACTTTCATTTGTTCTCGGTCTGCATCATGGAATCGGAAATTGCATCGTGTTCGATCAGCTTGAAAAATATTATCCCGAAGAGGTAAGTGAATTTCACCAAATGATAAAAAAGCATACCATCAGTCTCCCTAAAGGGATCATGGCCGGAGTGAAAGAAAGCGGAATAGAAAAAATGATCGATATCACCCTAGTACTGGAGCCCTTGATGGAAAACGCCCTGGGTCCCAACTGGAAGAAAATCATGACCCGGAGCAGAATCCGGGAAATATATGAAAAGTTGTGAGGAAGAAGGATTAATGAAATCTTTAAATATCATGATCTGTTTTTTAACACAAACCTACCGACGCTGTCTGTTTTATCTTCAGGCAAATATTTATTTCGGGAAAAACATCGCCAGTATACCCAAAAATTCCTTTGTTCTGTTTCCGTTCCACTCCAACCTTCTTTCCTGCGGCCTTACTGGGATTGTGGCTTATAAGAGAGGGAAAGAAAAAATGGATCGACTCGACCTCTCTTTATTTGAGGACAGGGTCCGACAAATCAAAGAAAATCCTTACCCTTCCGTCGTTGACAATAAGTCTTTTCCGGATAAAAATTTTTTCAGGGAAAGCCAGCTTGTTTCAAATGTTTTAAACGCTGTTCGGGAATTAAAAACGGAAAACCGCTTCTACGAAATCCTCACCAAACAAATGCTTCAGGATAAACTTTCAAAAATCGAGGAACATATTTCCAACATCATTCAATCCCAGGAAAAATGGCTCTCCGAAAACATGGGCGATTTGATACCGGAGGCGGTCGATGCAATTGCAGAACGTATAATGCTCTTGAAAGATATTGCCTGGTCTATTTCATCAGAAATATTGAAAAACATCTCGAAGGTGAAAGAGCTGTCTTCAAATCAGGACCAGTTACTGGACCGTGGGGCCATAAAGGTATTTCGACAGATCAATGCTGTGATGAACAGCTTAGATCGGCTTGAGGTACGCGGACGCGATTCAGCAGGTATTTCTCTGATGTTTATCCTTAAAAAAGAAGAATTTGAAAAATTTGAAACCCGCATAGCCAGTGTAGACCTCCGAGACCATCTCAATGAACGCACGATAAACGATGTTTTACTCAACATGGGAATCACCATAAGTGAGGCCAAAGAAGAAAATGAAAAATCGATTGTGACTGTAACCCTGACATACAAAGTTGCCGCTGAAATAGGTAGTCTGGGGGATAACGTCAAATTTCTTAGAAGGCAAATCAAGGAAGATGCCATCGTTCAATTGTTGATCCCTTTTAGCCATGAATATTTTACGGTTCTTTCCCATACACGCTGGGCCTCGGTGGGAGCCATCACTGAAGCAAACTGTCACCCTGTTGACAACCGATCCACCGGAGATCAGCCGACAAAAAATGGGATCATTCACATATGCCTCAACGGAGATATCGACAATTACGCGGTACTCAGGACGGAAATTGAAAAAAGTGGGTATCAGATACCCCCAGATGTTACCACCGACACCAAAATCATTCCCTTGCAGATCCAAAAGTATCTTCAAAAGGGCCATGAAATTGAAGAGGCCTTTCGAATGGCCGTCAACAATTTTGAAGGATCACATGCCATATCCATGCATACAAACCTGGCGCCGGGCAAGATCTTTCTTGCCCAGAAGGGCAGCGGTCAGGCCATATTTATCGGTCTTGCTGAAAATTATTATATGCCCACTTCAGAGGTCTATGGATTTGTGGAGGAAACGCCGATATATCTCAAGATGGATGG
>CAZSON010000076.1:4371-8623 GCA_964608375.1 uncultured Desulfobacter sp.
GAGACATTGAAATGTCGGTGGCATCTACAAAGGCATTTTATTCACAAATTGTTGCAGGAGCAATAGTAGGCCTTTACATCGCCGATCTGAAAGGACGCAGAAATAAAGCATTTATAGACCAGGAAATCACACACTTGCTCGAGCTGCCGACATATATGAATAAAATTCTCTCCATGAAAAAAGAGATCAGGAACTCGGCGGAAAGGCTTTCCCTTTCAAAAACATACTGGGCAGCTGTCGGAAGCGGTCCAAACAAGGCATCAGCAGATGAAATCCGGATTAAGCTCAGTGAACTTTGTTATAAAACCATTTCATCTGATTATGTAGAAGACAAAAAGCATATCGATCTTTCATCCGAACCTTTGATTATCGTTTGTGCTGCCGGAACAAAAGGCACAGTCATCGGCGATATCGTGAAAGATACAGCTATATTTCACGCACACAAGGCAACGCCTGTAGTGATCGCAAATGAAGGTGAAAACCGCTTCGACCCATATGCAGCAGATGTTTTCCATGTACCGGTTGTCCAGCAGCACCTTGCTCCGCTCGTCAATACACTGGTGGGACACATCTGGGGTTATTACGCTGCCCTAGCCATCAATGATGGCTCGCTTTTTTTATACAGATTCCGTGAGGAACTCCAGAAGATGATTGACGATCATGCAGAAAAAGGGATGGATATATATGAAGTCATTTTAGATAAATCGTTTAGAGAAAAAATCGCCTCCTTTTATAGTGCCTTTAGAAAGAAAAAAACAGAAGACCGATTGCCATCGACCCTTGGGATTGAAGCGGCTTCAGACCTTCCACTGATCCTTAAATATCTTTCAGGACGACTGCCCGTATCTGATTTCGAACTCGATTTTGGCCTGAAGGGAACCGCTCGAAACATGCTGAGCATGCTGTTCAAAAGCGTCGGTGATGCGATCAACCATATGGCGAGACCGGTCGATGCGATCAAACATCAGGCCAAAACCGTTACCGTTGGGACTAGCCGCATCAGTGAAAAGGTCGAAGGCATATTATTTGAAGCGTTTTTCACGTCAAATTTCAGTCTTTCACAATTGATTAATCGAAATATCATTGTGATGAAAAACCTGCAAAGCATCATTTTTCAGGTCAAAGGATCTGTCCTTTACCGAATCAAGGGTCTGAACCTTCTCGGCGAACCCGATACGGAAACAACTATTGAAATAATCGACAAATCCGGGACTTCCCTTAATATCCCCTCCCGGGTTGAAAAGGACCATCAACTCAAGGGGACCAAACGCGTCATAGTGCAGGAAGGAAACGTTTATATCGGAAAGGGGCGCAAAGATGAACGCAGTATTATCATCATTCCGATCATTTCTGATTCATATGCCATTCCGAACATGATCGAATTTTTGTTCTTATTAAACATATCTTTTAAGGAGCAAATTCCCTTGGATAAAAAAATAACAGCGCTCGGTGGCAAATATGAACGAATCATCGATATTGTTCAGGAACACAGTATCGGTTGGGAGGAAAAATATCTTGAACTGGTAACGACAGATGAGCTTTTTGGACGTTCAGCGGAAAAAATCGGCGAATCGATCGTCGCTCAACTGACCTGACCATCCAGAAGGTGATCAATTTTGATCGGGATGTGTCGCACAACCGACCGACCATCGTGCATCGACAGGGTAAAACACCTGATAACCATGATGTTTTGCCCACCGCTCAGCAGTTTCCACCAACTCCTTTTGTCCGGAGTTCAGGAAAACTTCCGTTGCAAAGCAATCTCCATCTTCGTTTAAATATTCGGTTAAACTCTTGTAAGCTGTTTCCCCTTCCAGATCGATTAATGCAAAAATAGCATACTCTATCTTTTTTGGGTTTGTTGACCGCAAATCTCTCAAAAGTGTCGCCCGGATATCCTCCTGGTTAGGAATCAACTCCTCCTTTTTCCCCTCGGCCAGCAGATAATATATGTGGTCATCGTTTGTTTGTGGCATCCACCCCAGATCCTTGAGGGTAGTTGCAACCCGGTGTCGAATCTGCCAATCGGACAATTCGGCAACCAGCGGTGCAATTGCCCGTTGGTCACAGATCCGCCCCAAGGCCTCTGCAGCCAAATAGCGGATGACCGTATTATTGCTCTTTAGCGCTGCCAGAAGAGCCACCACCGCCTGGCGGTCTCCTATCTTGCCGAGTATCGAGATCGCCTGCCACGTCGTTTCCTGGTCATTTAGGGTGATCGTTTCAATCAGAGGTTGCACGGATGGCACACCGATATTGATCAGAATATCTGTTGCTTTTTTTCGATTCGACAAATCATTTTCTCTCAATACCTTGATTAAAGCCGGAACTGCCTGACCACCGATTTTTTTCAGCAGTTCCATTGCAGCATCCTGGACTTCCGGGTTGTTATTCTTCATTTTTTCAATCAAAGTCTGAACCGCGGGCAACCCGATGCTCCTCAGCGCCTGTTCAGATAGAGGCCGTATTTCAGACTCCGCTTTAATTGCCTGATCAAATAGTGCATCCACCGCGGGTTCCCCGATTTTTATCAATGCCACTGCGGATACAAATCGGATGGCAAGATCTTTTTCCTCCATTTTATTGATTAAGGTTGTAACAGCCCGCTTGTCACCTATCTTTCCTAAAATGATAATGGATCTCCACATGGTGCCCGGATCACCCTCTCCGATCAGGTCGATCAACGGCTGAACCGCCGGTGAACCGATTTTTACAAGCATTTCGGCTGAAAGATCTAGGATGTCGGAATCAGAATTCTTTATTTCATTGATTAAAGGTTGTACCGCGGGTGGTCCGATCTTTGTCAATGTCTCGATCAACAACCGGTAAACAGGCGATTTTTTATCTTTGATCTCTGCAATCAGATTTTTAACCGCAGGAGCGCCAATTTTTATCAATGCCGAGGTTGATAACCTTTGCGTATTTAAATCGCCGCCCAGAATCTCGTCGATCAGGGGTGTCACAGCCTTCGGGCCAAATGACGCTAAAATCTTTACCAAAAGGTTCTGAACTTGCGGATCTTTATCTGCCAGCCGATCGATCAAAGCAGGGATCGCCCGTGGGTCTCCTATCCTTTCCAGGATCTTCATCGACGACCACACCACATCTCGGTCATCATTTTCCAACAGATCGATCAGGGGCTGAACCGCCGGTGAACCTATTTTAACCAGTGCATCGGGGGCAAAATACCGCCCAATTGAATCTTCATTCCTCAAAGAAGCGATCAAGGGCCGAATCGCCCTTTTATCACCGATATTCCCCAAGGCACCGATGACCGCCCTGTAGACGTCATCCGGAACCTTTTGCTTCAGTACAGCGATGAGCGGCGGCACCGCGCGTTTATCACCGATCCTGCCCAGAACTTCCGCCGCTGATATTTTTATTTCAGCATCCTTTTGGTCCAATACGGCTATTAAAGGCGGCACAGCGTCAGGACCTATCTTTATTAATGTTTCAGATGCCACGTATCGGACCGTGGGGTCCTTATCTTTTAGGATCGGAATAAGCGGCTGAACAATCCTCTTTTCACCGCTGTCAGCCAGCGCAACGACCGTGGCGAGCACTACATTCGGATCTTTATCGTTAAGCATCTGAATCAAATAGTCTGTCTGTTTTTTACCTCTTGAACGACCCAATGTTTCAATAGCCGATATTCGCACGGACGGACTTTTGTCATCAAGATGATCGATGGCATTTTTAATGTGGGATTGACACCCCTGGCTTAGGTAAAGAAAGATGGCCAAAAAAAGACCGGCTTGTCTTATACGTTTGGTTTTTGATAGGCAGTCACTAATTCGGTTCAATCGATTTGTCCCTTAACAATTCGAAAAGATTTAAAGATTTCCACTTTTCCTAATGATAAGATGCTCAATTGTCAACGAAAAGCGATCGATTATCACGCTTTTGATTCTAGTTGAACCTCTGTATCACCACCTTTTCTCCTTGATAAACAAAGTTATTTTCTATAAATTGTGCGGACCATGGGCTATGTCTTTGATTTCAAAGATGCCATCGCTTATGAGCAATGGTTAGATCATCCCCGGAACAAGCGCTTTACCGACCTTGCAAAGCAGCTGATGTGCGAGATGCTTCTCCCTAAAAAAGGAGAAACCTTGCTAGACATCGGCTGTGGAACGGGGGCAAATCTTCTCTCTTTCCTTGAGATGGGCCTTGAGGTGACCGGACTCGATCCATCGCCATATATGCTTGATATTGCTTCTAAAATTGTATGCAATCGAGCCGATTTGCACCG
>CAZSON010000076.1:8723-12612 GCA_964608375.1 uncultured Desulfobacter sp.
GATCGAAAAATCGAATCTTTTTAAAAAATGTCCTTTCGGCTCTTTTGTCGGCATCGTTGTAACCCCTGTTCCCCGTTTTAAAACCAGGCCGCTCGGACTTAAATACCGTGCCAAACAGACCGCCGGTGTTGTAACCAGTTGATGTGGAAAGAGAGAAAAACCGATGAAAGCTTATCTTTTTGAATCCCTCCAAAACAAACGCGTGAAGTGCAACCTCTGCAACCACCGCTGTATTATCAAAGATGGAAAGCGAGGAATATGTAATGTCCGTGAAAACCGATCCGGCAAATTGGAGACTCTTGTCTACGGCCAACTTGTGGCCCGGCATATCGACCCGATCGAAAAAAAACCGCTCTTTCATCTCCTTCCGGGGAGTCTTGCCTTTTCCATTGCTACGGTGGGATGCAATTTTAAATGCCTTTTCTGTCAAAATGCCGATATTGCCCAAATGCCATCAGATCGCAGCGGTCTCATTGTCGGGGATATCTTCACACCAAAAAAGGTTGTGGCTGAAGCGCTGCAGGGGAATTGTAAAAGTATTGCCTACACATATACGGAACCGACTGTTTTTTTTGAATTCGCCTTTGAAACCTCAAAAATTGCCCGTGAAAAGGGGATTCGGAACGTATTTGTCACCAATGGGTACATGACGCATGAAGCATTGCAAATGATCTCCCCTTTTCTGGATGCTGCAAATGTTGATTTAAAAGCTTTTAATGATGAATTTTATAGAAAATATTGCGGAGCCAGGCTAAGTCATGTGAAAGAGACGCTGATAGAGATGAAAGCCCTCGGCATATTTGTAGAGGTCACCACCCTTCTCATACCGGGACTAAATGACGACGAAAAGGAACTCACCGGCCTGGCATCATTTCTGGCCGCATCGGTAGGTTCTGAAACCCCATGGCACATCAGCCGATTTCATCCCACGTATCGATTAACCGATCATCCACCAACGCCTCTGAAAACCCTAGTCAGAGCACGGGAAATCGGTATCAAAGTCGGTTTAAAATATGTTTATACCGGTAATGTTCCGGGCGACGCCGGCGAACACACCTTTTGTTACAACTGTGGTAAAATCCTCATTGATCGATACGGTTTTAATATTCGGAAAAACCGGATAAAAAACAGTCAATGCCCCTACTGTGAAGCGCAAATAGATGGTGTGGGATTGCCATAGAGGATCAGATTCTGCGAAGTAATTTTTGCGCGAACCCTTAGGGATACAAAACTTGAGTTCTTATTAATTATTTTAGCGAACGCACCGGCAACACCCGATATGCCCTTTTTTTTGACATTCGGTCTGTGTAATGATATCCACGGTGGAAATTATAAACCCGGGCGGTTATTGTTTTCCTCTCAGATGTCCATACCCATCCGCAGGTAAGCTTTATCACCGATACTATTTTAACCACCTGTCCGCAATCGGTTTCATATCCTTTATAGTTGGGATCGGTAACATAGAGACTTTTGATTTCCGCCATGGATGGTAATCGCCAGTTGTCATACTTTTTTTCAAGTGTATAAGGAAATGTGAATTTAACCCATTTTTCGGCTTGTATCCAATCGATATCACCCTGGTTGTCGGTATTGGCCCACATCAATGAGAACAGATGATCCGTTATGGTTCCGTCCTTATTGTCCGTAAAGCGTTCGCCGGCCATCCCGGGTAGACCATTGAAAAAAATCCAGACCACAGCGACTGTAATTATGGATGTTTTTCTTGGGTTCATCTTTACTCTCCTTTCATCAATCTGTTCGAAAACATGAATAAAAAAGAGTTTCAGATACCGTATCTAGTTCAGGGCCTGGTTCAGATTAAAAAAAGAATTTCCCATAAAATTCCTGTTGTCGGTCTATTTTTATTTGAGAGAAATCCTTTGTTTTAACTGTTTTTTTTGTTTTTCATCCCGGCAGAACAGAATAGTTGCGGGAGAACGGCGGAATAGCTTTTCTGCCACCGAACCAACAAAAAAATGTTCCCAATCGGGATGGGCTTTGATCCCCATCACAATGAGATCCACATCTTCCTTCACCGCTATTTTCAACAGTTCAACGGAGGGGTTACCGACCCTGAAGATGATTTTGATCTTTTCAGGCGGAAGAGCAGATTCTTTTATGAATCCGTTCAGCTTGACCAATCGCTCTTTTTCTATGCTTTTAACATAGTTTTCCCCGTCAACTTCGTAGCCCATGGCAGTGACTGTTGAAACCGCTTGAACATCCCGAGAGTTGATGATATTTGCCACCACTATTTCCGCACCCATGCATCCGGCCAGTTTTGCCCCATAGCTGAAAATACCTGAGGAGTATTCTGAAAATGCGATAGCAACCAGGATCTTTTTTATCTCTTTCATTATCTTTCGATTCCTTTTTTTCGCAGCCACTGAACTATAACCGCGCTAAACCCGTGGCCGTCTTTGGTATACGAACTCTCTGCATAAGGTAGATCAGGCCATAAAGCGCAAGCCCGATCGGGTAGACCCAGTACCGCTGATCATGCGCGATACCGATCCATGACGAAACCGCATCAGGACGCATCAGCATGAATGTAACGGATAGAAACAGCGGTATCTCGTAAAATCTGTTTCGCGCCACAAACCACCCTTGAGTAGCGGATGCAAAGGCAAAGTTGCCGAGACAGGCCATCAAAAATATGAGTGTCCCTTGGATCCAGCTGTTGATATTGTGGAGAATCAAGTCGCTGTTAAAAATGAACATAAACGGCAGGATAGCGGTCCGGATATCATACATAAAGCCTTGCAGGCCGGTCGGAATCGGTGGCGACTTTGCAATGGCGGCAGCCGCATAGGCGGCTAAACCGACCGGGGGCGTATCATCGGCCAGGATGCCGAAATAAAAACAGAACAGGTGAGCCGACATCAGAGGAACAACCCATTCCTGATACTCAGCAATGGTTACGATGGCCGGTGCGGTCAGAGAAGCCATGACGATATAAGTTGCAGTGGTCGGGAGCCCCATACCGATGAGCAGGCTGGCAAAAGCGGTAATCACCAGCATCAAATAGATGTTACCCATTGAAATGATGTCGATGATTTCGGTAATCAGTCCGCCGAGGCCGAGAGCGACTATACCGACAATAATTCCCGCCGCAGCTGTCGCGAGGGCGACCGCTACCATGTTTCGCGCCCCGGTAGCAAGGGCGGAAAAAATGTCGATAACGCTCTGCTTAAACGCGGGGCCGATAGGCTGTTTGTTCAGATATGCCTTTACCGGAGTTTGAAACAGCATCAGTATCGCCATGACCCAAATAGCATTAAAAGCGGCCAGCTCGGGTGAATGCCGTGCAATAATCAGTTCATACAGAAGCATACCGATCGGTATCAGAAAATGGGCCCCACTGATTAGTGTTTTAAAAAAAAGAGGAAGTTCTGCACGGGACATCCCCTTTAGTCCCAGTTTGGATGCTTCAATATGGGTGATAAAGAACAGAGCTGCATAAGAAGCAAACGCAGGGATAATAGCAGCTTTAACCACCTGTATATAGGGGACATTGACATATTCAGCGATAATGAAAGCCGCCGCCCCCATGATCGGCGGTGCCAGTTGACCGTCGGTGCTGGCAGCGACCTCAACGGCTGCGGCTTTAGTGGGAGGATAACCGACCTTTTTCATCATAGGTATGGTGAAAGTTCCGGTCGTTACGATGTTGGCAATGCTCGAACCCGATACCATCCCTGTCAGTCCGCTTCCCATAACAGCGGCTTTTGCAGGGCCACCTTTGAACCCGCCCAATAGGCTCAGAGCGAGTTGGATAAAATAGTGACCTGCCCCTGCTTTTTCCAGCATGGCGCCAAAAAGGACAAACAGAAACACTATGGTTGCCGAGACATCTAAAGGAATCCCGTAAATCCCTTCCGTGGACATG
>CAZSON010000077.1:0-12602 GCA_964608375.1 uncultured Desulfobacter sp.
GTAAAAGTTTCTATCTCTAAATGCGCCCATCCTTTGATGTTATCGCAGGAAAAACCTGTTGACAAGCTTTATGCCACCGTATATGGACTCGTGGTGATTATGGTATTTAACTTACTCCTTTATACTTCCTTTACTATTTTTATCCTCGGTTTAGGCTATAAAATTTCGAGATGGTTCTCACGGAGTATCGGGGTACTGGCAGATAACGTAACGACCCGCGATAGAATCGTTTCGGCTGTTAGCGGAATCCTCAGTGTCATCTTCAGTAAAAAAATTCTTATCCTTTTACGGGTTTTCATATTTGATGTGATATTGCAGATGCGGATTCTCAGGGAAAATTTTCTGCGCTGGCTGATGCACATGTTTATTTATGCCGGTTTCATGCTCCTTTTGATTGTACATGGCCTTGGGACTTCATTTTACGAAAACATATTTACCGACTACTATTCAACAATCAACCCGTTTTTTTTCTTGAGAAATTTTTTTGGCGCCATGATTATCGTCGGTCTTGGCATTGCGGTATTTCGGCGGCTTATACTTAAAATCCCACGCTTTAAGACCAACGCCATGGATCGATATGCCATTATTATTCTCTTTGTGGGCATACTTTCAGGGGTATTTCTGGAAGGGGTGAAAATAACCTCTTATGGCTCATTTCAGACCATGTTGTCAGATTATGCGGATACGGATGACGAAGAAGAAATAGAGGCGCTTGAAAGCTACTGGGTAAAATATTATGGGGTTGTTTCTCCGAATGTTGCGCCTCCTTTCGACGATGAGGTTTTGGAAGCGGGCAAAGATCTTGACGAATCATACTGTACCGACTGTCATTCCCCTATCAAGTCCGCCTTTGCCGGATATGCCACAGCCGTCATGATACATCCCATTGCACTAATGCTCGACAGGATCGACGGCACTACTTTCTTCTATTATCTCCATATCATCGCCTTTTTTTTAGGTCTGGCATATCTTCCTTTCAGCAAAATGTTCCATATAATCGTCAGTCCCATCAGCCTGCTCTCCGGCGCCGTTATGGATAAAGCCACATCAAGCCCCGCAAATATTGCCACAAGGCAGGCCATGGAGATAGATGCCTGTATGCACTGCGGGACCTGCAGCCGACTTTGTTCCGTTGCTGTTGCGTTTGATAAAATTGGGAATATCAACATTCTTCCATCGGAAAAACTACAATTCCTAAAGGCACGCGCGGACAAAAAAAAACTGAATCAAGCGGAACTTGAGGCCATTTTGGAAGGAATCTATCTCTGTACCAATTGTGACCGATGTACGGTGGTGTGCCCGGCCGGCATTCAGCTGAAAGACATGTGGCTCAATGTCAGAGAGAAATTCATCCAAAAAGGGACGCCGGTTCCACTGGCCCTTTCCCCTTTCTCATTTTACCGGGGGCTCAATCGTCAATTCCTGCCGGACAAAACCTATCCAAAACCGCTTAAAACAGCTCGAGAAGCAATTGCAAAAAATCGGAATCTGTTGAACCAGCCGGGAAAAACCATTTCTTTAACCCCGATTGACAGGGAATTTAAGGCCGCTTCCGATCACTCAACCCAGGCCGGTACATACAACAACTGTTTTTCCTGTGAAAACTGCAGCACGGTATGTCCGGTAGTCGAAAACTACGAAAACCCCCAGGAAGTTCTCGGTCTGCTACCCCATCAAATCATGCGCTCGGTCGGACTCGGTTTAAAAGATCTGGCTTTAGGTTCCGATATGCTGTGGGATTGCGTCACCTGCTACCAGTGCCAGGAACACTGTCCGCAGGGGGTCAAGGTAACCGATGTCCTCTATGAACTTAAAAATAAGGCAGCGGCGGAGGTTAATTCTAAAGGGGCGAAAAACGCCGTCAAACCGGAAAGGGATGGGAGTTAACCGAATGGAAAAAAAGAAGTTTGCCTTATTTTTAGGCTGCACTATCCCCGCCCGTGTCCAACAGTTTGACCGTTCAGCAAGAGCGGTGTTGACTAAACTGAAAGTCGATATTGTCGATATACGCGAATTTAGTTGTTGCGGATATCCTATGAGAAATGCGGATTTTATGACCTTTATCCTTTTTTCCGCCCGAAATCTGGCGCTTGCTGAAAAACAGGGTATGGATATCATGACCTTATGCATGTGCTGTTTTAGCAGTTTGAAAAAGGCACAGCACGTATTGAAAGAAGACAGATCGCTGCGGCAAGAGATCAATGCCTGGCTGGGAAAAGAGCATTTGAAGTTTAATGGAGATCGAAAAGTCACCCATTTTTTGTCTGTTCTTTATCACGACGTCGGCCAGGAAGAAATAAAGAAAAATGTTATACACCCCTTTAAAAATCTTAAAATTGCTATGCATCATGGATGCCACTCATTACGTCCCAGTGACATCATGCAGTTTGATGATCCGGTAGCGCCGGTCCTCTTTGACACCCTGGTCAAAACCACCGGCGCACAAAGCATTGACTGGCCTTTGAAGCTGGAATGCTGCGGGGCGCCGCTTCTGGGAGTCAATGATGATCTTTCAATGGATTTAACGGAAAAGAAGCTGATAAATGGAAAGGAGGCCGGAGCGGATTATCTTTGCGTTGCCTGTCCATGGTGCCATCTTCAATTCGACTCGGTTCAACAGATGCTGAACACCCGGCGAAAAACAGGCCACCATCTCCCGTCTATTTTGTACCCGCAGCTTCTTGGACTTGCAATCGGAATAAAAGCGAGTCTGCTGGGAGTAAAAATGAACCAAATGGAAATTAGCAGCATAGAAGCCTTTTTATCTTAGGAGAAAAAATGTCACTGCCAAAGACCGGTTCGGTAATGGTCGTCGGTGGCGGAATTGCCGGGATGCAGGCCGCGCTCGATGTCGCCGATTCCGGTTATTACGTCTATCTTATCGAAAAATCAGCCTCCGTTGGTGGCCTCATGTCGCAACTGGATAAGACATTCCCCACCAACGATTGCGCCATGTGAGTTATCTCCCCCAAACTGGTCGAGGTCGGCCGGCACATCAACATAGAGATACTGACTCTTTCAGAGGTAAAGGACATATCGGGCGTGGAGGGAAATTTTCATGTCAAAGTGGTCCGGAATCCGCGTTATGTTGACATGGAAAAATGTATCGCCTGTGGTCTCTGTGCAGAAAAATGTCCGAAAAAGGTTGCGAGTGAATACGAAGCAGGCCTGATCAAGCGTAAAGCCGCTTATATTCAATATGCCCAGGCCGTTCCGCTTAAATACGCCATAGATCCCTCTCAATGCATCTATTTACAAAAGGGAAAATGCAGGGCATGTGAAAAATTTTGTCCAACCGGCGCCATCAAATTTGATGATCAACAAAGGGAGGCTGCGATTAACGTCGGTGCGGTTATTCTTTCCAGCGGATCTGAAACCTACAATCCGCTGCCTCATGATATCCATGGCTATGCAAAATCCAAAAATATTGTAACCAGCCTGGAATTTGAACGGATGCTCTCCTCTTCCGGACCTTATGGCGGCCATCTCGTCAGGCCTTCAGACAAAAAAGAACCGACAAAAATAGCCTGGCTCCAGTGCGTCGGATCGAGGGATGAGCATATCGGCGCAAAGGGATACTGCTCCTCTGTATGCTGTACCTATGCCATCAAGGAAGCGATGCTGGCAAAAGAACATAGCACATATCCCCTCGATGCAGCTATCTTCTATATGGATATCCGCACCCACGGAAAAGATTTTGAAAAATATTTCAACAGAGCCAGAGACAAATCAGAGGTCCGTTTTATCAAGTCAAAAATCACCCACATCGTTCCGGTTTCAGATAGCGGTGAGCTTCTCATACGATACCTTGACGAAACCGGTAAAAGGATCGAAGAATTATTTGACATCGTTGTTCTCTCTGTCGGCCTCGGTGTCGGCGAACCGGCTGTCAATCTGGCAAAGCGGCTGAAGGTTGAATTGAATCATTATAATTTTGTCTCCACAACAAGTTTTGATCCGGTAAAGAGTTCAAAACCAGGGATCTACGTTTGCGGCGCCCTCGAAGGCCCCAAGGATATCCCCCAGTCGGTCATCGAATCGAGTGCAGCCGCCGGGGCAGCCGGAGGGAGCCTCTCCGCATCCAGATGGACGCTGACAAAAACAAAAGAAATACCGCCTGAAATCGATATCGGTGGGGAACCACCACGGATCGGTGTGTTTATTTGCCGCTGCGGGACAAACATCGCGGGCGTGGTTGATGTTCCTGCAGTAGTGGAAGCTGCCAAAACGTTGCCCCATGTTGTCTATGCGGATGAAAACATGTTCAGTTGTTCCCAGGATACCCAGAACAATTTGACCACGTTGATCAAAGAAAAAGGGTTGAATCGAGTGGTTGTCTCCGCCTGTACACCCAAGACGCACGAACCGCTTTTTCAGGAAACCTTGATAAACGCCGGAATAAATAAGTATCTTTTTGAGATGGCCAATATCCGGAATCAGTGTTCCTGGGTGCATGGGAAACACCCTGAGGATGCGACAAAAAAAGCGATCGACCTGGTTCGGATGGCCGTGGCCAAAGTTGCGCTGCACCAGCCGCTTTCAGAACCATCACTGGAGATCAACCAGTCTGCCTTGATCATCGGTGGCGGTATTGCGGGAATGACTGCGGCAAAAACATTGGCTGATCAGGGATATCACACTTTCATTGTAGAAAGAGAAAAAGATATCGGGGGACAGGCACGTTTTTTACACGAAACATGGCAGGGTGAGGATATCCAGCAAAATT
This sequence comes from uncultured Desulfobacter sp., assembly GCA_964608375.1. Taxonomy (GTDB): domain Bacteria; phylum Desulfobacterota; class Desulfobacteria; order Desulfobacterales; family UBA2156; genus UBA2156. The sequence goes on from CAZSON010000077.1 coordinate 4,727, forward strand.
TGACAGAGTTGATTGAATCAACAAAGACAAACGATTACATAGATATCTATCCGGGAGCGACAATTAAAACGGCAGAGGGTTTCGTAGGCAATTTCAAGACGACCATTCAATCCAAAGAGGAAGAGCTGACCCTTGCGCATGGGATCACCATCGTCGCGTGTGGCGCTTCAGAACTCAAACCGAATGATTATTTGTATGGGGAGGACCAGCGCGTTTTGACCGGTCTGGAATTGGATCGGAAATTGATCGAAAACGATCCATCAATTGGGAAACAAAAGGCCGCTGTCTTTGTTCAGTGCGTCGGTTCTCGAATACCCGAGCGACCATATTGTTCTAAGGTTTGCTGCACCCATTCCTTAAAAAACGCTCTGAAACTCAAGGAGCTGAACCCGGAAATGGATGTCTTTATTCTGTATAGGGATATGCGCAGCTACGGACTCCGGGAGGACCTTTACCGTAAAGCCCGAAGACGGGGCGTCCATATTCTTCGCTACGATTTTGAAAAAGAATTAAATGTATCCAGGGAAAATGGGAATCTTCAGATCGAGTTTACCGACTCTTCCCTCAGGCGACGGATGCAAATCATGTCCGATCTCCTGGTGCTGGCAACCGCCATCGTGCCCGAAAAAGAGAATCCGCTGGCCCGTCTTTACAAAATCACACAGAATGATGACGGATTTTTCATGGAGGCCCATGTGAAACTCCGTCCGGTCGATTGTGCAACCGACGGGGTCTTTATTTGCGGGTTGGCCCACGCGCCTAAACCGGTTGATGAGTCGATCGCTCAAGCGGTGGCAGCCGCAACACGGGGCATAACCCTCCTGGCCAAAAAAACGATTCAGATGAGCGGAACGGTTGCCATGACCGATCCGCTTAATTGCAGTTCCTGTGGTGTTTGTGTGGCTATTTGTCCCTATTCAGCCCCTCTTTTTACCGAAAAAGGGCCATTTGCCGGCAAAGCTGAAATTAATCCGGTCCTCTGTAAAGGGTGCGGTCTTTGTGTCGCATCCTGCCGGTCCGGCGCCATACACCTCAATGGATTTGATAATGACCAGATTTTTTCACAAATCTTTGCCATGAACGAGACCGTATCGTAAAAAAGCCGAGATTAGCGGAGTATATTAAATCCGGTATTTCCGACGTAAACAAAGGAGATCATCACCATGCCCGAGTGGGAACCTAAAATCGTCAGTTTTTTATGCAACTATTGCAGTTATGGTGCTGCGGATCTGGCGGGGGTGGGACGGATGGAATACCCGACCAACATTCGGGTGGTGCGGATCCCCTGCACCGCACGGATGAGTCCCAAGTTTTTTCTCTCCGCCCTGCGGGAAGGAGCGGATGGTGTCTGGGTGTCCGGGTGACATCCCGGGGAATGTTATTACCTGGAAGGTAATTATTATGCCAGACGAAAATTTGCGCTCTTTAAAAATCTGATCGAATATATGGGGCTTGAACCCGGGCGGCTCCAGTTTTCCTGGGTATCTTCCGCCGAAGCGATCAAATTTGTCGATGTTGTCAAGGAAGTGACATCGGCCATAAAAGATCTCGGGCCGAATACCCATTTTGCAAAAAAACCGTTTGAAATTGTTGATAGAGATCTGCAAACCATGGGGACAGAGTAGCTTGTCATGCGGGAATATATCCATAAAATAAGAGACATAGCAAGAGATCTGTTAAAACAAAAAGAGGTTGAAATGGTAATCGGATTCCGAAAAGGAACCGTTCCGATGATGAATGAACCGACCTTTATCAACCGGCCTGAAGATATAACCGCACTGGTATGGGACAGCCATTGCGGCATTAATCTTGCGAACTATCTCCCGAACCGGAAAGAAAAGATTGCGATCATTGCCAAGGGTTGCGACTCCCGCAACATTGTTACCCATATCATCGAAAACAAGATCCAACGGGAGCAGCTGGTAATTATCGGTGTTCCATGCAAAGGAATGATCGACAGACAACTAATTGAAAATCGGTCGGAGGGCGAAGTTTTAGAGGCCCTGGAAGACGATGACAACATCATCGTCAGGGGCCATGGATTTGAAAAACATTTCCGCAAAACAGACGTGTTGCAAAAAAATTGCACAATCTGCATTCACCGAAACCCGATTTTATACGACAAACTGGTGGCTGATCAGGTCAAAGAACAAACAGATACGGATCGGTATGAAGATATTCGCCGTATCGAAGCCATGAACCCCAATGAGAAACTGGATTTTTTCGACAAAATTTTTGAGCCCTGCATTCGGTGCTACGCATGCAGAAATGCATGTCCGCTCTGCTACTGCCCCACCTGTTTTGTGGATGAACACCGTCCCCAGTGGGTCGGAAAAAGTCAGGATTCGACAGATATTCGCATATTTCATTTTCTGAGGGCCTACCATTGCGCCGGCCGCTGCACCGACTGCGGCGCGTGTGAAAGGGCCTGTCCGGTCGGCATTCCGGTTCGCTTGTTGACCAAAAAATTGGAAAAAGACTGTTTGGAACTTTTTCAGTGGGAGGCGGGCATGACCATCGATATCCGTCCGCCCCTCGATACTTATAAACCGGGCGATCCGGACGATTTTATCAAATAAGGGCACCGGTAATGAAATTTATACGAATTAAAAAAGAGAACTGGGAGAGAAACTTTCAAAAGCTTCGTCGGTCTTTTAGTCTTATCGGGCCGGTCAAAGCGGATCAGGATTATCTCTTCAAGAAACTGGGAGAGAGGGAATTTCCGGATTTTAATTTTTTAAACACACGGCTTTCTCTCAAATCTTCGGTTCTTCCCCAGTCCGAGAATATGTTTGAATATAACCTGGACCAAAGCCGGGAAGATAGCCATGTTTTAAAGGAGATCAAAAGAAATCCCGCGCAATGCGTGGTTTTCGGCATCCGGCCCTGCGATGCATACGCTTTTTTGCTGGTCAAGCCGAACTTCGACAACCTCGAACACAAGGACCCATACTGGAAAAAGGCCTATGGAGGTCTTACTCTGGTAGGACTTGCATGTGATACGCCCTGCAGTTCGTGCTTTTGTACAAGTGCCGGATGTGGCCCCTATCACGAAGAGGGGCTGGATGTGCTTTTGGTAGCTGCAGATGATCATTATCTGGCAAAGGTGATTACTGAAAAAGGGAACCATCTTTTGAAAGCGATGGATTGCGATAATGAAACCGACCAGGATGACGCAGCAAAAGAGATCGAAGCCGGAAGACTGGCGGCTGAGAAACAGATAACCTCTTTTATAAGCACCGATCGTTTGAAGGAAAAAGTAACAATCGATCTTTACGATGCACCTTTTTGGGAAGATGTGGCATTTTCGTGCATCAACTGTGGTATCTGCACATACGTCTGCCCGACATGCTGGTGTTTTGATATACAGGATGAGACCCGTGGAAAATCCGGCAGAAGGATGCGCAATTGGGACAGCTGCATGTACCCATTGTTTACACTCCACGCTTCAGGCCATAATCCAAGAGGAATGAAGATTCAAAGAGTCCGGCAGAGGTTTATGCATAAATTGAAATATTATGTGGATAAATATAACAACGGGATTCAATGCGTGGGTTGCGGGCGATGCATCCGCCTCTGTCCGGTGAACATTGATATTCGCAAGGTGGGTGAATTAATGAACAACTATGAACCGATTGCCTGAAAATGTCCAAAAAAATATAAAAGAGAATTGTAAAGTGAAAAACCCGTATTTGCCATACCCGGTTCGCATCGATGAAATTATAACTGAAACCGAAGATAAGAACCTTAAAACATTCAAATTGGTCTTCTTGAATCCTAATGATCAGAAAGAATTCGTTTATCAGGCCGGTCAGTTTGCCGAACTGTCCATTGCCGGGAAGGGTGAGGTACCGATCGGGATAGCGTCATCACCCACGGAAAAAGGGTTTATTGCTTTCACGGTCAACAAGGTCGGACAGGTGACTACCCATCTCCATTCCATGAAGGTCAATGACACCATGGGGGTCAGGGGGCCGCTCGGCAACGCGTATCCGTGGGAAATACTGGAGAGGAAAAATATTGTGATTATCGGAGGCGGTTTTGCGTTCACCACGCTCCGGTCATCGATTGTTTACATGCTCGATCCGGAAAATCGATCAAAATTTAAAGATATTCACGTGATATACGGTGCCCGCAGCCCCGGTATGCTTCTTTATAGGGACGAGGTGGCGCAATGGGAAAAACGCGATGACATCCATGTGCACATCACCGTCGATGCCACGGATGACCCGGCCTGGGCATACAATGTCGGATTTGTGCCGACCATCACCGAACAGAAGGCGCTCGTTGGCAATGATGATACCTACGCAATCATCTGCGGCCCGCCCATTATGATAAAATTTACACAACCGATTCTAGATGATCTAGGGTATGCACGGGATCATATCATCATGTCGCTTGAAAACCGTATGAAATGTGGTATCGGCATGTGTGGCAGATGCAATATCGGGAAAGAATTTGTATGCAAAGATGGACCGGTTTTTACACTGGCGCAGCTTGCCGATCTGCCGAAGGAATATTGATGGTTTCGTAAAAAATCGTTCGCAAATGCCTTTTTGTGAAATTGTCAATCTTAGACGAAAGGAAACGGAATCCGCGAAGAGATGATCGATCGGTTTTAAACAAATTTTTCATACTTGACAGGATCGAATTGTTAAGATAAAAATTTTTTAGTCAAATGACCTCAAAGATCGTATGCCAACAATTATTTTAATTAAAAGGAGGGTTTGTAAATGGCTGTTGTAGAATTTGGAGGCAAAACCTTTAATGTAGATGAAGACGGTTTCATTGACTCTTTTGACAACTGGTGCGAAGAGTGGATGATGTATGTTAAAAAACAAGAAGGCATTGATGAACTATCAGATGAACACAGACAGGTGATCGAAGTGTTACAGGACTATTATAGGAAAAATGGGATTGCACCGATGGTCCGTATCCTTTCAAAGGTGACCGGCTTTAAGCTAAAACATATCTATGAACTGTTCCCATCCGGCCCCGGAAAGGGAGCCTGTAAAATGGCCGGTCTTCCAAAACCGACCGGTTGTGTCTAAATTAAAAATATGTGACCGGTTTTACTTTTTAAAATAAAAAAGGCTCTGTTAGGGAAACAGGGCCTTTTTTGATTTTTCAGGGGATAAAATGATTTTTTCAGTCAAAACCAGATCAAAAACAGAATTCATCGATATCACATCACAGGTTCAGGAGCAGCTCGACCAGACCGCTAAATCTGCTGATTTATCCTGGGGACTCTGTATGCTTTTCGTGCCGCATACCACGGCCGCAGTAACCATAAATGAGAGTGCGGATCCGAGTGTTCAGACCGATATCCAGATGGTCCTAAACAAAATTGTTCCCTGGGAAGCCGCCTATCGCCATCTTGAAGGGAATTCGCCCGCCCACGTTAAATCAACACTTGTCGGTGCTTCGGAACTGATCGCCATCGAAAGTGGCCGGCTGGTGCTGGGGACATGGCAGGGCATATTTTTCTGTGAATTTGACGGGCCCAGAACACGAAAAGTTCACCTCAATCTGTTGAGTAATCGCTAGAGCAGTTTTTCAAAAAAATCATTTCCCTTATCATCGATGATGATAAAGGCCGGAAAATCTTTTACAGTGATCATCATGATGGCTTCCATACCCAGTTCAGGATATTCAAGGGTTTTGACGGCCTTGATACACTCCTTTCCCAAGCGCGCCGCAGAGCCGCCAATTGACCCGAGATAAAATCCCCCGTATCTTTTACACGATGCTGAAACCTGTTTTGAGCGGTTTCCTTTTGCCAGCATCACCAAAGATCCGCCCCTTTCCTGAAAACGGGGCACATACGGATCCATTCGTCCGGCGGTGGTCGGCCCAAAAGATCCGGAAGGGTACCCTTGGGGTGTTTTCGCCGGACCGGCATAATAAATGATATGATCTTTGAAGTAGGCTGGAAGATCTTCACCCCGATCAAGACGTTCATTCAGTTTGGCATGTGCTATATCCCTTGCCACGACAATCTTTCCGGTTAATAGAAGACGGGTGGCGACCGGATATTGTGTCAAAGCGCTTCGGATCTCAACCATCGGTTTGTTCAGGTTTATACGGTAAGCATCCTTCTCGGGTCGCGGTGATTCCGGTAAATATTTAGAAGGATCGGTTTCCAGCTTCTCCAGAAAGATTCCTTTTGGGGAAATTTTTGCCTTTATATTTCGATGAGCGCTGCAGCTAACTCCGAGACCGATCGGGCAGGATGCCCCATGGCGTGGAAGCCGTATGACACGGATGTCATGGCAGAAATATTTTCCACCAAACTGGGCGCCGATTCCCAGTTCACCGGATATTTTTAATAATTCAGCTTCAAGCTCAAGATCCCTGAAAGCAACCCCTGATTCACCTCCCTTTGTCGGTAGACCGTCCAGATATCCGGTAGTGGCGAGTTTCACCGTTTTTAATGCAATTTCAGCCGATGTTCCACCCACAGCAAACGCGAGATGGTACGGCGGGCACGCCGCTGTTCCAAGACTCCTTAATTTGTCTTTCATAAAATCGAGCAGAGTTTCCCGATGTAATATGCCCTTGGTTTCCTGGTACAGATAGGTCTTGTTGGCAGAACCGCCCCCCTTGGCTATAAAAAGAAATTGATATGTATCCCCTTTCGTGGCGTACAATTCTATCTGGGCCGGCAGGTTGCAACCGGTGTTTTTTTCATCGTACATCGTAAGTGGGGTATTCTGAGAATAACGAAAATTGTTTCGGGTATAGGCATTAAAGATCCCCTTTGATAAGGCCTCTTCATCCCTAAACCCGGTCCAGATCCTATGTCCTTTTTTTCCGATAACAATGGCCGTTCCGGTATCCTGACACATCGGGAAGAGACCTTGGGAAGAGATAACCGCGTTTTTCAGCAGATCGAGTGCCACTACCTTATCGTTTTCTGAGCTCTCCGAATCATCTAAAATCCAGCTCAACTGTTTGAGATGGAAAGGTCTTAGGAGATGGGAAACATCTTTGAATGCCTGCTCCGAAAGGCCGGCCAGCCCTTCGGATTTAACCGTTAAGATGTCGGTGTTTTCAAAGGATTTAAGGTTAATATGATCTTTTGTGAGGAGGCGGTATTCCGTGGTGTCCTCACCGAGGGAAAACATCTCATGATATTCAAAGGGTGCCATTTAGCCCCTTTTAAGCGGCTTTGGTTCTGGGGATGTCTGTATTTTGGTTTGCTACCCGGGAATTTTTTCCGCTGATATTACGGTCAAACAATTTTCTGTCTTTGAATTCAGACTGCTTCGCATCATTCCATTGGGCCACGGGACGTAAATAGCCCACAACCCGGCTATAGACTTCACATGGCTGGTACTTTTTTAATACAGAGTCCTTTTGAAAACATGAATCGCACTTTAGAAAAAACCTTTTCTGCTCCGGTTCATATACACTTCCGCCCTCAATATGTATGCCGTCCTCCCTGGCCGTCGCCGTGATCTCCACCCTGCATTCACAATCATGGCAAACTCCCTGCCACGATAGGATTTCACTTCCAACATTTTCATTAAACAATTCATGTAACCTGTCCACTGTCATTTTCGCCATGATTCTTATCCTCCCAAAAGCAATTGAAAATAGAGTTGATACTCCAAAGCAAATGAAAATTCACATAAAATCAATTCGCTTCGATTATAATTGAAGAATTCCTGCTGCAAACTCCAGGAATTCTTCTGTGATAAAAACGATTATCTCTCATTATTCATAATATAAAATAATATATATTGTGTGTCAAGAGAAAAAAATCACAACATATTGTATATTCTCAAAAGCACCAACCTGTGGTCTGAAAAAAAGTTGCGGTCAACCAGTATAGATGGCATCCAGAAGTCAAAAAAGCGGGGTTAAAAAACTC
>CAZSON010000078.1:0-12600 GCA_964608375.1 uncultured Desulfobacter sp.
GATAACAGTATTGACGTGTTAATGGCCAGTACTGATGTGGCCAAGCGATTTCCATTAGGCCCAAATCCATTTGAGAAGCCTCTCCCTATGGCCGAGCACGGCTTCTCGGTCCTGATTAGGACTCAACAAGGTGGCAAAGAGGGTAAGGTTTTATTTGATGCAGGCGTCAGTCGCCGAGGGATTTTGTACAATATAGACGTCCTCGAAATCAATTTGAACCAGATACAGGCCATAATCCTCAGCCACGGGCATGCTGACCATGCATTGGGCTTACCAGGGGTGGTTGATCGACTCGGAAACCGTAATATGCCTTTGGTTATGCACCCGGACGCATACCTGGAACGAAAACTGGTACTGCCCAATGGGGATGAAATTGGTCTACCCGCCCCAAAGATAGCGGACTTTCGGCGTGAGAATATCGAAATTGTTGAAGAGGTCAGGCCCTCTATGTTGGTGGATGAGATGATCCTTGTTTCCGGAGAGGTAGCACGCACCAACGATTTTGAAAAAGGATTCCCCATCCATTACACCAAACGCTACGACCACTGGGAACCGGATCCGTTGATTATGGATGATCAGTGTGCGCTTATTCATGTCAAAGACAAAGGCCTGATCGTGATTACAGGGTGTGGTCACTCAGGGATAATCAACATTATTCGTAATGCACAAGCCATCACAGGCATCCAAAAAATCTATGCTGTAATTGGTGGTTTTCATCTTACCGGCGGTTTGTTTGAACCGATAATTCCAGCTACTATTGCCGCATTAAAGACAATCAAACCGCGCTATGTAATGCCTGGACACTGTACCGGGTGGTATGCCACGCACCTAATTGCACATGCAATGCCGGAAGCCTATATTCCTAACAGTGTCGGCACCACACTTATTCTGTAGAGTCATTTTTACCCTGTAAGTCAAAAAGAATTTCAAAAATGCGCCTTTAGCTTTGCAATTTGATGAAAACTGCCCTATTATTTTACCAGTAAGATTTCAACGTATTCAACGGGAGGTGCCTGTTCATGACCCCGCTTGATCGGATTCTCCAGAAATTTCCGGCCGCCAAGGAGGTTCTTTTTTGGTTGAATGACAACCTAGCACTTATCTTCGGCATCCCTTTTGTACTCCTCATTATTTTCGTCTTTTTCTGGGCCTTCATCTGGGCACCACGCAGGGCAAAGCGTATTCTCAGGAGCCTCGAAGGGAAGGGATATCGACCGGTCACCCCCGATAACCCACGGCTAGAGAATGCGCTGGAGCGACTGAGCCCGATCATGTTTCACACCTACGAACTGTCGACAGTCACGGAGACTTCCCCTTGGAGGATCAAGATGGCCTACGGGAAGCATGACGGAAGGACAAGCATGTTTTTCGCACTTATTAATCGATCTGTACAGCGAACGACACGCGCGAGGACAAAAAATGAGTACCAGTTTACGATCGCCTTTTTCGAGATTCGAACCCTGCCTTTCAGGCAGGAGTTCCATATTGCCGGAGATCGATACACGCTCGATCCCAAATATGAACTGCACGCGGTAGACAAAGAGGCTATTGGGTTGCTCTCGTCCAGCTTCGTCTTCCATACCCGGGACGGAAAACTCGATGTATTGCCCTCTACCTTTCAGGAGGCCCTCATGGAATGTGCGCCGTTCTTAAGCATCCGAGCGGAGAGGAGGAATCGGAAGCATCTTCTCCACCATGCGAGGATCAGATTCACCCCTGAAGGATGGGGGCTCATCTCCAACGAATTCGTATATCACAAGGAGAAGATGAATGCTCTTATGGAGGCCGTGCATAGTATTTCCCGGTCGCTCCGATGAATGCAATCAGAAACTGCAATACGATGAGAAAACTTATTGCAATGGTTAAGCAGGAACAAAAACCGCACGGCTGATTTGCAACGTTCGTAACAAGGGAGCCAACCATGAAGCATATTATTCATGCATTATTGATTCTCATTTGTTTTGTGGCTCTTGTCGGCTGCAAAGCCAAAACAGATTCTTCACAGGACATCCAGAGCACTGAACCAAACGTATCCAAGTCAAATGAGCCCTCCTCATCTGAGATTGCGCCAGCCCCTCCTGCTAACTCATTTGAAATTGTGGGAACTGTTACGTACAAGAACATAGAGGGAGGTTTCTATGCTATTGAGGGTGACGACGGAAGCAAGTATGACCCGGTTAACCTTCCAGAGTCTTTCAGAAAAGACGGTCTAAAAGTAAAAGTAACAGCTCGTCTAAAGACAGATGCTATGAGCTTTCATATGTATGGATCAATTATTGATATAGTGAATATCGCAGCTCAATAGGTTGCGAACAAGCGGTTTCAGGTGACGTACAAATATCTTGCCCTGTCAACAGCTGGAGAGGATTTTATTGTTGGATTCAATGAGAGTGCTTACGCCGAATTCATCGCTAAGTGGCAAAAATTAATATCGAATTATTTTGAATCCAACGGATAATAATCAGATTAACCAGACGGCGGAAAGAATGGTAGAAAATTTGACCGGATATCACGCTTGAGAGGACCCTGGAAAATTTTTTTCTTAAATGCTTTAGGACCTGAATCGGTTGCAAGTTCCTTCATTGTATTTTCATTGTCCCATCAGTAGCGGATACCAGGTCTTCCAATACTTCGAGGCGGAAATTTTGATCCCGCTCAATGGCACACCGCAACCGCAACACACAAAATTTTTCACAAATCGAACTCTCTATTAAAAAATCATCAAAACATCCCAAATAATCGTTAAAAGAAACTTTACTTTTTATCTTCTTTTTCATTGAATATCCTTTAGCTTCAGTAGGGACAACATTTCTTTATGAATCTTTCCATTGGTTGCCAAAATTTCCTTCCCTTCGATCGCAAACGGTTTGTTTGCGAAATCAGTGATGACTGCGCCGGCTTCGGTTCCAATTCGAAAACCGGCCGCTGTATCCCACGGGTTGAGATTCTGTTCCCAAAATCCGTCAAAGCGCCCGCAAGCAACAAAGCAAAGATCGAGAGCCGCAGAACCCAATCGCCTTACCCCTTGTGATGCTTTGAGGCAAACAGACAAACGGGTCATCACCGGTAGTATCCTCTCCTTAATATCATAGGGAAAGCCGGTTGCCAGCAAACTTTCTTGGACAATTTCCGAATTCGAAACTTTAATCGGTCTGCCGTTTAGCTCAGCGCCTTGCCCGATAACCGCTGTAAAAAGCTCACCGGTCATCGGATTGAGAACCACACCGACCAAAACATTCTCACCCTCAGCAAATGCAATGGAAACGGCAAACAGGCCCACATTGTGCACAAAGTTCGTTGTACCGTCAAGGGGGTCGATGATCCATTGATATTTTGCCCCATCCCGCTTCAAACCGCTCTCTTCAGAATGGATGGAATGATCTGGAAAACTTCTTTGAATAATCGCAATGATGCGTTTTTCAGCTTCAATATCCGCCTCAGTAACCAGATCGATTACACCTTTTTTCCTTATCTTGGATAATTTTCCAAAATAGGCTTGAAGAATTTTTCCAGCGTGATACGCTGCGCCAATACCAATTCTTGTTACATATCCCAAATCCATGAAGGAGGGTTTTTACACCTATTTACATTCTAATGTCAATACTTTTTGCTTGGTGTTGGTTGAAGCTTTATCTGCATTTTTTTAATTAGAACTGTTAAAGTTGATTCATCTTTGGCGGAAATCGCTATTCCCTCAAGTCTTTGTTCCAGTTTTTTCACTTTTTCAGTTTTCACCAGATCCTGTTTGTTTAAAACACGAAGCAAGGGGATATGGGTTAAATTTAATTCCGCCAGGATGGTTTCAACCGCTTCAATATGATCCTGAAAACAGGGATGGCTGATATCAATCACATGAAGCAGGAGCCCGGCATGTTCCAATTCTTCAAGGGTTGCCCGAAATGCCGCTCGAAGATCCTGGGGCAGATCCTTAATAAATCCAACCGTATCGGTAATGATTACCTCTATGTCTTTCGGGAATTTAAGCCTTCTGCTGGTGGGGTCGAGTGTTGCAAACAGCCGGCTCTCAGTCAAGACATGACTTTTTGTCAAGGTGTTTAGAAGGGTCGATTTTCCGGCGTTGGTATACCCGATGATGGAGATCACCGGAAGGCCCCTTTTATGCCTCTTTGCCCTTTGCTGTTTTCGCTGCTCCATGACAAGGCTTAATGACTTTTCCAATTGCCCAATGCGGTCTCGTGCCCGTCGCCGGTTTATTTCGAGCTTGGTCTCCCCTGGTCCTCTGCCGCCAATGCCACCGGTTAACCGGGACATGGCTGTGTTTTTTGCAATAAGACGGGGAAGTAGATATTTCAATTGGGCAAGCTCGACCTGCAGTTTTCCTTCCCTAGTCTGAGCCCGTTGGGCAAAAATATCAAGAATTAATTGGGTTCTGTCGATGACCTTCAGATCAAGCCTATCTGTGATCGCTCGTACCTGGGATGGATTGAGCTCCTGATCAAAGATGATCAGCGTTGCCCCATTTTGAAGAGCTGAGATGGAAAGGTCCTGAAGCTTTCCGGGACCTAAAAGAAATCTGGAATCGATTTTTAGGCGCTGCTGAAGTAATTTCCCGGCCACATCAATACCACAGGATAGAGCCAGTTCCTCTAATTCTGCCAGCGATTCTTTCCATCTATGTCCGCATGCCCTTGATACGCTTACAAGAATCGCCCTTTCAATTCCTGAAAAAGCATCATATGAAGATCTCTTATAAGCAAGCTCGGCCTCAAGGGCATGAATGAGTTCAAGGCAGTCGATGTTCAGCCGGTTTGGATCAAGGGTTTCCAGAATGTTATAGAACCGGCTCCCAGAATGCTTCGGTAGTATATGACTGACAAAAACCTTAAACGGCTTTGCATCTTTTACCCTGATGACGCCCATTATGTCGAGTTTTAAAAGTGCAAGATCGGTGAGATCATCCGGTGTTATCGACTCATTAGTCAAATGGGTGTGTATGCATCTTAATCCCCTGAGGCGACCGGGGGCAGTCCGATATTCACCGATATCAGGAATGAGAATCCGTTGAAAGTCCCCGACGATAACGTGCGTTATTTTCCCCAGACGATTGATCATAAGGCCGACCTGACGGCGGATCTCGTCTGAGAGCCGGCTGATGTCACGGGCGAGCTGGTGAGTAATGAGGAGTTCGGTCGGAATGCGGCGGCGATACAGACGTTCTAACCGGTGGATCTGATTCGCCTTCAGCCCGCGGGTATTTCCATAAATCCTCTTCATCTATGTTGCTGGATACCGAATAACAGATGCTTGTTTTGAAATATCACTTGATACCAAAAAAGGTCTGTTCAGATTTCCGCTGCTCTATTTTCAAAACGCGTATACGCAGCAATGAATGTCAACGGCACCATGCCTGTTGGACCGTTTCGCTGTTTTGAGAGTAACAACTCCGCTTTACCCTGTTCGGTACTGTTTTCATCTTTGTTGTACACCTCGTCCCTGTATATGAAAGCAACCACGTCTGCATCCTGTTCAAGCGCACCGGATTCCCTTAAATCTGCCAGCTGAGGGCGTTTGTCACTGCGGTCTTCTAACTTTCTGTTTAACTGAGAAAGCGCGACAACCGGAAGTTCGAGTTCTTTGGCCAGTGCTTTTAATGTTCTTGATATTTCCGAGATCTCAAGGTCTCGACGTTCGGAAAAATGAGGTCCTCTCATCAGCTGCAGATAGTCGACGATGATGAGACCAAGATCCGTTTTCATCTTAAGCCTTCGGGCTTTGGCCCTAATTTCCAAAGCAGAGATGTTTGCGGAGTCGTCAATGTAAATGGGCGCTTCAGAAAGGATCTCGGCAGCATCTGTCAGATTAACCCAATCATCACGACTGAAGAAACCACTTCTCAAACGCGAGGAATCGATGCGAGCTTCAGCGCAGAGAAGACGCATCGACAATTGTTCTTTTGACATTTCAAGCGAAAATATGGCGGCGGGCGTATTTGAATCGATTGCAATATTCCTTGCAATATTGAGGGCCAAAGCGGTTTTCCCCATGCTTGGACGGGCGGCAATGATGATCAGATCCGACTTTTGCAATCCGGAAGTCAAGTTGTCAAAAAGGGTAAATCCGGTGGGAATACCGGTGAGCAGGGCTTTGTTTCCCTGCCGCTCTTCAAGGGTATCAATATTTTCTTCAATTATTTTATTGAGGGGATAAAAAGATTGCCTATCTTTTTTCTGCGCTATCTCAAAAACAGCACTTTCCGCAAAATCGATAATTTCATCTACATCCCCTTGATCCTTAAAACATCGATTTGAAATGGCATTCGCCTTCTCGATCAAGCGTCTCAGTGCAGCCTTATCATGAACGATCCTGGCGTAATGTTGCGCATTGACTGCAAACGGTGCCGTATCGATGATTTGAGCAAGATAAGCCGCCCCCCCGATTTCTTCCAGTTGATTTTTTTCCCTTAAAAGATTTGTAAGGGTTACAAGGTCAGCGGGCTCATTCTTAGAAAAAAGTTCAGTTATCCCAGAAAAAATCTTTTGATGTGAAGATCTGTAAAAGTCTTCTGGTGACAGTATCTCCACAACATCGAGTAATGTGCTGTTATCGATCAGGATCGAACTCAGAATAGATTCCTCGGCTTCGATGTTTTGAGGAGGAAGGTGATAGAGGGATGGATCCTTTGTGATTTGCGATTTGTTGTTAGACATATATTTAAAAAAATAAGGATTATCCAATAAATCTGATTAATACTTGCCTGATTCTAATTTCTGGCATAGAAACTCTACCTGTTTTTGTATCGAACCTTTTTCCTTAAGCCCTCGATCAATGCAATCAATCGAATGAAGAGCTGTCGCATGATACCTATTGAAATTTTTTCCGATATCCTGAAGAGAGAGATCGGTATATCGGCGAGACAAAAAAATAGCAATTTGCCTCGGCCGAACAATAGATAACTTTCGCGAACGTGAGACAAGATCAGTATTGGATATTTTGTAAAACTTACATATGACTTTTTTAATTACATCGATTGTTATGTTTTGGCGATAGCGAACGATATTTTTCACAACACTTTTGGCTAAACTCAGATCTACCGGTGAGCCTAAAAGGGATGATTTGGCGGTAACCCCAATGAGTCCGCCTTCAAGCTGCCTGACATCCTCAGTGAGCTCGCTTGCTAAATAGCTGGTAACTTCTTCAGGTATTTTATATCCGTTAAACAACGACTTTTTTTTCAATATTCTGACCCGGGTCTTAAAATTAGGGGGATCGATGTTTGAAATGAGACTACAAGAGAGCCGTGATCTCAATCGTTCATTTAATTTAGTCATTTCTGCCGGAAGGTAACAGCTGGTAAAAATGATTTTCTTGTCCGAATCAAATAAAGTATCAAGAATTAAATTAAGTTCTACCTGCGTGCGCTCTTTTCCAGTTAAGAAATGAACATCCTCAAGGAGAAGCACATCACATCCGTTTCTGTACTTCTCTTGAAACCGAGGTATGGAACTGTTTCTGAAAGATTGAACCATTTCATTTGAAAAATCTTCGGTAGTGGTATAATAAACCCTGGCTGAAGGACGTTTTAACAGGATGTGGTGCCCGATGGCTTGAGAGAGGTGACTCTTCCCCAGCCCGGGCTTTGATAACAACAATAAAGATTTCTGCTGGGAATTTTCCTGTGCGGCAAGAGAAAAGGCTGCCGAATAGGCAAAGTCATTGTTCCCTCCCACCACAAATTGATCAAAAGTAAAATCTTTTCGCAGCAGTCTTCCATTGTGAGGATGGCCATTTAAATTTGGAAGAGAGAGCTGAAGATCCGGCTTTGTTTTGAGTTTCGACCTTTGGCATTGTCCGGAAACCTCAATGACAAGTTCGCATCCCTGCCCATACGCCTTTTTTATTTCCGACACGATGAGCGGGCCAAAGTAGTTCATCACGCGTTTTTTTGAAAAATTATTGGGACATGAAAGCACGAGGGTATTCCCCGCCCCCTCTTTCTGAACCAGGGGATCAATCCACATTCTGAAATTATGCAGTGGAATGCGGGTCTTAATTTCTGCTTTTAATGGCTCCCAAAGAATTTTCAAAGGTGCTGATCCTTTTTTTTAAAGTAAATGGATGGATATGCTGGATCAAAATATTATAGCAAACGTAACAATATCAAAAGGTTTTTTAACGATCTGGAACAATTAGTTGAGGTTATTAGAAAGGACTAACAAAACATCAGCTTGTTTATGGTACTAATCTTTTTGTGTCAAATAGAATCAATAAGGGTTTTTGATATTTTATAAACAAGTTATTAACAATTTATATCTATTTGTTTTTATTTGATTAATCTATACTCATAAATGCAACTGCTTCTAAATACAACCTTTTTTTATTGGCCATTTTTTTTAAATATTTTAAACACATCCATCTTTCTCCTTTGAATTGAATCAAAAATGTTTTCTGCTAAAACCTAGCAAAAACTTTAAATATCTTTAATTTTCAAAAAAGTTTCAAAAGAACTTTCTATAGATCACCTCCAAGTCCCGAGGTTGCTGGTTAAGATGACGAAAAGGATTTGAAATAATTTTTTACGCCCTGTAAAATGTTTTCCTCAGGTTTCGAACCGTTGAACCGTTAATAGACAAACAATCACAATTCATTGAAAGAATTATGCCCATGAAGAACAACCGCCCCATCATCGGTATCACCATGGGTGATCCTGTCGGAGTCGGACCGGAGATCATCATATCCGCCCTTCAACAGCCATTTGTTTACCGTTTATGCAGGCCCCTGGTCATCGGAGACATAAAGAGACTGAATACAGCAAAAAAGGTTATCAAGAGCAGCCTGACCTTCCAAACAATCTTAACGCCCAAAGCCGGCAAATTTGAACACGGCTGCATTGACGTCTTGAACCTTTCTGAACCGGTTTCAGATGATGTCATCTGGGGCCGGCCCACGGCAGCCACGGGAAGAGCAATGGTTCGCTATATCATTGCCGCAATAGACTTGGCGACACAGGGAGTAATCAACGCAACGGTCACCTGCCCCATCAACAAGTATGCGATGCAGATAGCCGGAGTAAACTATCCGGGTCATACCGAAATGTTCGCAGATCGAACAAACACAACAGATTTTGTGATGATGCTGGCCGGGCGAAATCTTAAGGTGGCGCTCGCTACAATTCACATTCCTTTAGAGCAGGTTCCCAGTATACTTTCAAGGGAACTGATAGCAAAAACAATCAGAATTACCGGGCGATCCCTGAGGGAAAGATTTGGTATTGAAAACCCTCGTATTGCTGTGGCAGGCTTTAATCCACACGCGGGTGAAGGCGGTCTGTTCGGAGAAGAGGAAAAACAGGTAATTATCCCGGCAATCCGTCTTGCCAGAGATGGGGCATATCGAGTATCGGGTCCTTTCCCTCCGGATACTGTTTTTCATTATGCATCAAAAGGAAAGTTCGATGTGGTAATCAGTATGTATCATGACCAAGGGTTGATTCCGTTCAAGATGATCCATTTTGCCGACGGTGTGAATACAACCCTGGGACTTCCTATTATCAGAACTTCCGTCGACCATGGAACCGCATACGATATAGCCGGTACCGGAAAGGCAAATCCTGCCAGTCTCATTGCAGCGATTCAAATGGCCGTAGAACAGGTAGGATATGAAATGCGACATGTCAAAACAGCTAAAACCGCCGCTCAAATTCATGCCGAACATGAAATCTAAAAATATCGTCATACGGGGGGCAAGACAACACAATCTGAAAAACATCGATGTTGAACTTCCTAGAAATAAATTGGTTATTATCACAGGTCTCTCCGGATCCGGGAAATCAACCCTAGCATTTGATACCCTTTATGCAGAGGGGCAACGAAGATATGTAGAGTCCCTTTCAGCGTATGCTCGTCAGTTCTTAGAGCGCATGGAAAAACCAGATGTCGATACGATTGAAGGTTTGTCCCCTGCCATCGCAATTGAACAGAAAACAGCCGGTCACAACCCACGCTCCACTGTAGGAACAGTTACTGAAATCTATGACTATCTGCGCCTTTTGTTCGCCAGAGTCGGCACATCCCACTGTTACAAATGCGGCCGTCCCATCACCTCACAAGCCCTCGATCAGATTGTTGACCAAACCATGGAGCTGAAGGAGGGATCCCGTATTGTCATCCTTGCTCCTCTGGTAACCGGCCAAAAGGGAACCCACGAGAAGCTTTTCAAACGATTGATCAAAGAGGGCTTTACCCGTGTCCGTGTTAACGGTGAAACTGTGGAGATCGAAGAAGTTGGGAAACTGGATAAGAACAAAAAACACACCATCCATGTGGTCGTCGATCGATTGGTCATAAAGGACAATTTAAGGAATCGGCTCGCAGATTCTTTGGAACTGGCCATGGCGCAATCCGACGGTGTCGTAATGGTGGATGTTATCGGAATGGAACCGGTTCTATTCAGTGAAAAGGCAGCTTGCATACCATGCGGCGTCAGTTATCCTGAGTTTACTCCGGCAAGTTTTTCCTTTAACTCTCCTCAAGGAGCATGCTCAAAATGTGACGGACTGGGATCGATCACGGAGTTTGATCCAGATCTCATCATCCCAAACCACGAGCTTTCATTAAGAGAAGGGGCGGTCGGTACCTGGGCAAACAGAAATTCTGTTCACTTCGCTGAATTTTTAGACGCATTGACCTCTTATTATGGTGTAGATATTTATACTCCCTTTAAAGATCTTCCTGATCACTTTCGAAATGTCCTCTGCTACGGATCGGGGAAGGAAGAAATTACTTTTTATTTTGAGCAGAATAACCGCCGCCTTACCTATAAAAAGGCTTTTGAAGGCCTCATACCCAATTTGAAACGGCGATACATCGAGACCGATTCTTACCACACCCGGGAAGAAATTAAACGATACATGAATTTTCACCCATGTCCGGAGTGCAAAGGCACTAGATTAAACAGAGCAAGCCGTTCCGTAAAGGTGGGAGGACTGACCATATTTGAGATAACGGCGCTTTCCATCTCAAAAGCCGATCACTTTTTTAATGCGTTGAAGTTTGCCGGGAAAAAAGAGATCATCGCCGGAAGAATTCTGAAAGAAATTAAGGAACGGCTCGGATTTCTTGAAAGTGTGGGACTCACCTATCTCACCCTTGCCCGGCCTGCCGATACCCTGGCTGGAGGCGAAAGTCAGAGAATTCGTCTTGCCACTCAGATTGGATCGAAATTAACAGGCGTTCTCTATGTCCTGGATGAACCAAGTATCGGTTTACACCAAAGGGACAATCAACGCCTTCTGTCAACACTTTTAAATATGCGGGATCTTGGCAATACGGTCCTGGTAGTTGAGCATGATGAAGAGACCATCCGATGTGCCGATCATGTTATCGATATGGGTCCCGGTGCCGGAATCAATGGTGGCCAGGTGGTGTTCTCCGGCACTCCGGAAGCACTTCTTCAAGAGGATAAGTCATTAACCGGACAATATATTTCCGGTCGAAAACGGATTGAATTACCCCTGACTAGACGGCCGGGCAATGGGACAGAGCTCATTCTAAAAGGTGCATCAGAAAACAACCTCAGACACATCTCTGTGGAACTTCCCTTGGGTTGTCTTATCTGCATAACCGGAGTCTCCGGATCGGGAAAATCCACCCTTGCCCTGGAGACCCTTTATCGTCTCCTTTCCCAGCGGCTTTATAATGCGCGAACCCCGGTGGGCGCTTACAGTAGTATTACCGGTCTTGAATACATTGATAAAGTGGTTAACATCGATCAGTCGCCCATCGGCAGGACTCCTAGATCCAATCCCGGGACCTATACCGGTATTTTTACATATATCAGAGAGCTTTTTTCCCGGACTGCCGAGTCCCGAATACGGGGCTATAAACCGGGACGGTTCAGCTTTAATGTGAAGGGAGGAAGATGTGAAGCATGCAGTGGCGATGGGATAATAAAGATTGAGATGCACTTTTTGCCGGATGTCTACGTCACCTGCGATGTCTGCCGTGGCAAAAGATACAATCGCGAGACCCTTGAAGTCAAATATAAGGGGAAAAGCATCGCCGATGTTTTGGATATGACCGTTAATCAGTCCTTAAAATTTTTTCAAAATATCACTAATATAAAAATCAAAATGCAGACGCTTGTCGATGTGGGTATAGGTTATATCCGCTTGGGTCAGCCGGCAACAACGCTCTCCGGAGGTGAGGCCCAACGGGTTAAGCTGTCACGGGAGTTGAGTAAAAAAGGAACGGGAAAAACCGTATATTTCCTTGACGAGCCGACCACCGGACTTCACATGGATGATATTAAAAAACTTCTCAAGGTACTCAGCAGGCTTGTGGATTCAGGAAATACAGTGATTGTGATCGAACACAACATGGATGTGATAAAAACAGCGGATCATATCATCGATCTTGGCCCGGAGGGCGGGGAGGATGGTGGAAACGTCGTTGGATTTGGCACACCGGAAGAAATCGCTAATATTTCTCAATCGTATACCGGCCAGTTTTTAAAAAAAGTTTTAAAAATGGACGATGTTCTTCCGGCGGTTTCGCCAAAAGTCGATTGTCAAAACTAAAGGGTTGCTTTCCATTTGTTTCCAGACATACTAAAAGAAAGCTGCACCCTTTTTAAGGGTGCAGC
>CAZSON010000079.1:0-4644 GCA_964608375.1 uncultured Desulfobacter sp.
TTATTGAAATGAACTAAAAAATTTCTGTGGATAAACTGCCACTGAGTTCAAAAAAGATGCTGGTAATATTTTTTATCTTATCGAAAATAAACTATATTTTTTAAATTAATTTCTTGACCGCCCGGCTTTAGAAAGATATTGTATTTTGAATACAAAATTCAATATCTTTTTCTAATTCTTTCCTGAAAGAGGAAGAAGATATTCAATTAAATCGATGCATTAGATCAAAATGGAAGATCCGTTAATAATGGAGAAAGGATGAACGACAATGGATGAATTAATCCTATGTGTGGCACCATATCCTGGGGAAAAACAGGAAGAAAAATTTCCTGGAAAGATGAATGTACCGGAAGAAGTCATTCGCTCATACAATGCCGGAGCGGCGATTGCGCATTTGCATGTGCGGGATGAAGAGGGGCTGCAAACCATCAACACTCACAAGTTTCAAGAGGATCTTGCAAAAATTAAGGCTTCCTGTCCAATCATTATTGAAGGCTCAACCGGCGGCGCCCCAGAGCATACACTTGAGGAGCGCTGCATTTCATTTACGGTCCCGGGAGTAGAGATGGGATCTTTGAATTTGGGCTCCATTAATATGTTTGGAGATGTTTATAAAAATCCGATTGGCGATGTACGTGTTTATGCCCGGGAATTGAAGAAAAAAAAATTAAAACCGTTTTTAATTTTTTTTGATCTTTCTCATTGCATTTGTGTCAAACGGCTTGAAAAAGAAAATCTGATTTCACCGCCTTATGTTTCCAACCTTGTTTTCGATATTCCGGACTCATTGCCCTATGAGGAAAAATATCTTGAAATTTTTTTGCAGGAAATCCCCGATGAGGGCATTTGGTTTCTAACACGTCATCATGCTAGAGGCCATAAAGATTTTCTGATTGCCTTAGAAAAAGGAGGTCATGTGCGGGTCGGCTATGAGGATGGACCATTTTTATCTTCGGGAGCGCGCGCCAAATCCAATGCCGAGCTGATCGAAGAGGTGGCTGATGCTGCGCGCATCCTCGGACGCGAAGTCGTGACTCCAGCCAGAGCCCGGATGATCATGGGTATGGATTCTTAAACAGTGAACTCTCTGATGGATAAAACGACCTTTCATGACCTACAGGCCGCTAATATGAATTTGCTAATCGAGGAATAGAGGCAATGATCGATTTAGATCATTTTATTTTATCGGAAAACCCAGATGTGAGCGACTACGTCATCGGCACGTATCTTTTGAAAAAGGAGCTGAAGAATCCCGCAGAAGTTTTGAAGTTAGCCGTCATGATGGCGACTGAACAAACCGCCGGAACCTGGGTCCGAGTGCCAGGTGAAACAGGTGATCTGATTGATAAATCCCGCGGCAAGGTTCTAAATACGTGGGAAATTCCTGACAACGAACAAACCTGGCGTTCGACTAATGAGGAGCGCACTTTTATCATTCAGCTTGGATTTCCATGGCTCAATTTCGGCCCTCAAGTACCGTTGATGTTGACCACTATTTTCGGCAATATTTCCATGATAGGAAATATTAAACTGCTAGATATTCAATTTCCGAAAGCTTTCGTTGAGAAATTTCCTGGACCACGATTCGGAATCAGCGGCATCAGAAAAATGCTGGGGGTTTTAGAAAGACCCCTTCTCAATAATATGATAAAACCCTCAACCGGAATAACGCCTGAACAGGGAGCGGAATTACTTTATAAGGTCGCATCCGGGGGCACCGATATCATCAAAGATGATGAGGTGATGGGGGATACGGAGTTATCACCGGTTTTAAAACGCGTCGAATGTTACATGAACAAATTGAGGGAAGCCGAATGCAAAACGGGCGAAAAAAAGCTTTATGCGGTCAATGTAACCGATGAACCTGAAAAATGCCTCAAAACGGCGAAATCAGCTGTGTATAGCGGAGCCAATGCCCTGTTGGTGAACTTCCTTCCAGCGGGTATCGGCTTAATTACCTCCCTTTGCCGCAACCCCGAAATAAATGTTCCCATATTAGCGCACCTTGATTTTGGCGGTGCTCTGTACGCAAGTCCCAGCCACGGGATCAGTTCATCGCTTTTGTACGGTAAACTCGCAAGGCTCGCTGGCGTGGATCTACTTTGCATACCAACACCTTACGGGAAATTTTCTCTCAGTTATTCAAAGTATATTCAGATTGTTAATGGCCTTAGAAACCCTTTTTATGACCTGCTCGGAGTTTGGCCCATTGCAGGTGGTGCCATTAAGCAAGGTCACATCCCCAGGCTTTTCAACGATCTAGGGCGGGATTTTATTATTGGAGCCGGCGGTGCCATTCACGCTCATCCCATGGGTCCGGCAGCAGGTGCCAAGGCCTTCCGCCAGGGGATTGATCTTATGATGGAATATGGAGAATTAGCCGGCCAAGACTTGGGCAAAGAGCTGAAAGTTGCCCTTGAGATTTGGGATGGTGACTGAACCTGTGGGCGATCAGAAAATACTGCTATCGTTTTATGGGGATGACTTCAGCGGAACAACGGCAACCGCTGAAACGCTGATGCAGTCCGGCATGCCCACGATTATTTTTGGGAAGCCGCCCTCATCACTATATTTGAAACGCCACTTTCCACAGGTCAGGTCAGTGGGTATATTGGGTACTGCGCGAACACTTCCCGCTAATGAACTCAAAAAAACTCTGGAACCGATTTTCAATGCACTGAAGCTCTATCAATCCCCCATCAATGTTTATAAAGTATGTTCCACTTTTGATTCCTCTGAACAGTTTGGCAGTATCGGCAAGGCAATCGAGTTGGGAAGAAAAATTTTCTCGCCTGAATTTGTACCGGTGGTTCCGGCCGCACCGAAACTGGGCCGCTATACTGTATTTGGCAATCATTTTGCTGCCATGGGTGAAGATGAAATCTACCGCCTGGATCGACATCCGTCCATATCCAACCATCCTATAACTCCAATGTGTGAATCGGACTTACGGCTGCATCTGGCCAGGCAAACCAGACTAAAAAGCAAGCTGCTAAACATTCTGGATGTTGCCGGGGGGCCGGCACGCATAAATTCACAAATTACCGAATATGTTACCGCTGGATCGAAGATAATTTTTTTTGATTGTTTAACGGAAAAAGATTTAAGCACAATCTGTGAAACAATTTTCCAAAGAGCTTTTGGCAAAAAACCATTATTCATCTTAGGTTCACAAGAGCTGGGATTCGGTTTAGTCACCGCGTTGATAAAAATCGGACTTCTCATAAAAAGTGATAGAACTATACCCGAAGAAGAAGGTGGCACCGAAAAGGGCCCCATTTTGGTTATATCAGGAAGTTGCGCAACTGTGACAGGCAAACAGATAACGTGGGCTAAGAAAAATAGTTTTATTGATGTGGAAGTACGGCCACAGGATTTGTTGGCTCCTAATGTGCAAAAAATGGCAAAGAAAAAAATTGTTGCCCAGGCTCTCGAAGCACTGACATCTGGCCGTTCGGCCATGCTGCATACCGCTATCGGTCCGCTGGATAAGCGAATCAAAGCCATGGAGCAGATGATCGAGAAATTATCGCTAAATGATATTGTGGCCAATGAGACACTCGGCAATGCACTGGGTGAGATTGCCCGTGACATCGTACGCAGTTCAAAAGTAAAAAGGATAGTTATCGCAGGGGGTGATACGGCTGGCAGGATACAGCATTTCCTTGGCATCAAAGCCTTACAAATTTCAAGGCCGATCGGAATTGCTGCACCCCTTTGCTACGTCTACAGTAAGGTACCGGAAATTAATGGGCTGGAGATGGCATTTAAAGGCGGCCAGATCGGAAGTCCTGATTATTTTTTCAAAGTTCAATATGCCCGCACCCGGGATTTTGAAGAAGTGGCACTCGGAACCATATAATCACAACCATAGAAATAGATAAAAATTCAAAAATCCAGCTCAGTGATTTATTCTGAATCTCTTATTTGGGTAATACGGACAATATCTAAATCGGTGAATTTATCCAGCGCATCACGGGCGATAGTGGAAAAACTGTACATCACCGCACCTTCCTCTTTTGCCTGAAACCAGTGTTTTTCGTTCGGCTGCAATATGATTTGATTGCAGGGCTTCATAATGATTTCGTTTCTCATCGTGTAGCAATCTTCTTTGCCATTAACAATAAAACCCTCCTTGAAGGTGTTCTCACCGGGTATGTAGAAATAGACGGTTCCCGATATCACCCTTACGGTTTCCTCTTTGCCCGGATCGTTCCCCACCGGCGGATGCCAGTGCTCCGGTTCGGTCTGATTGGGAAACAGCACCAATATTTTGATGCTGATCCGCTCGGTTTGAACCAGCGTACAGACCTGAACGCCTTCTTTTTCAATGTTATTTAAACCAAAATCGACGACTTCAACGCCTTTCGCCTCTTTGTCAGTAATTTGAATCCCGGCTGCCCGGATCATTTCCGCCGCACGTTTTTGAGCAGATCGTTGTTGCTCTTTTGTTACCATCTCTGAGAACTCCCATCGAATAAGAATAGATTCTTCAATATGTGTTCATTTTAAAATGATCATATTCGGCTATATGATAGACTTAAGTAATTCAAGTTTCGCACCCCTAATCTGTACACCCCCGGCCCTGTTAAAAAGAGTATCGTAGATCATTGAATTACCACCATAGAGTTATAAACCATACAA
>CAZSON010000079.1:4744-12315 GCA_964608375.1 uncultured Desulfobacter sp.
TAAAAAGAGTATCGTAGATCATTGAATTACCACCATAGAGTTATAAACCATACAATAATTTAGCCCTCTTGCAAATGGAGAATTTGTAGTTTTTTGAAATGGCCTAAAAAATTTCTCAGGCAAACGCTGTCTGAGTTCCCAAAAAAAATTATCGGTCGTATTTTTTTTAAATTAATTTCTTGACAGCTCGTCTTTTTAAATATATTGAATTTTGAATACAAAATTCAATATATTTTTCTTTTTCTCTCCAAGATCAACGAAATTTTTCGGCTGAACCATTGCAAAGGTCAGATTTATGCAAAATCTGGGCGCCAAACATGAAAATTTAGACCATAAGGTTTACCTTATTCTAAAAAACATGATCATGCAGCGAAAGCTTCTCCCAGGCAACAAAATCCCACAAGAAAGACTCGCTCGGGATTTGGGTATTAGCAGAACACCGTTGGTCAGTGCGCTTAAATACCTCGAAAACGAAAAACTGGTTAAAGCCAAAGCCCGAAGAGGGTTCTTTGTTCGCCTTTTTACCAAAAATGAGATGATCAGTATCTTCGAACTCCGAGAAGTTCTCGAAGGGCTAGCTGCAAGGCGTGCGGCGTCTAATATTACCGATCCTCAGATCAAAAAATTAAAAGAATTTTTTAAACTGTTTAAAAAACCTGATACGCTTACAAATTATAAAGCGTATGCCAAAGAGGATCGTAAATTTCATAATTTTATTACTGAAGTCGGCGCTAAAGAATTTTTGAAAAGCATCTTGGAGATCTACAATGTTATCAGCTACAGTTACCAGCTTATATCTTCCGAAGGACTGGTTCGACAACCCACTGAAACTATTCAAGAACATTTGGATTTAATTCAGGCCATCAGTGATAAAAATTCAAAGAAAGCTGAGGAAATCATGCGCATGCATTTTCAAAGATCGATTGTAATCCTGAGAGAAGCCAATAATGAAGGCAAATTAGAGAACTTCGGAAGTCAAACAAATTTTTTGTCGGATGGTAGGTAAAAAAAAACTCGGAAAGGGGGGGGAAAGAAAATACAACTACATTATCAAAGGGTTTAGTTGAGGCTGGCAGCCAATTTTGAACCGGGTGGATTGTGACTGCGTGTGTGTTTTAATTCATCAGATCTAGAAATGAGGACCGGGCTGCCAAACAATGGGAGGGTCAAAATGGCGTATGGAGGAAAGTTAGGCATTTAACAACTAGAAAGGAGGATTTGAAAATGAAAAAATTATTTCTAATCTGTTTAGTGGTTTTCTTGGCTATGGCAACCGGCGTTTATGCCGCTGATTTTCCCAAACGAAATATCACATCGGTGGTTGTCTGGGGTGCGGGCGGCGGAACCGATACCTGCAACCGGATTATCGCCGCTGAAATGCAAAAATTTCTCGGCGTCAACATCAATGTGATCAATAAAACCGGCGGTGTGGGTGGATCCGTAGGCATGATGTACGGTTTTTCCAAGCCCCATGACGGATACACATTAACCGGCCTGTCCGAATCCAATGTCACTGCCGGTGTACAGGGTGGCTGGGATAAAAATTTTAATGTTTGGGATGTTTTCATCGTTGGCGGCTCACCGGATATAATCTCCGTCACACCCAACACGCCCTATAAATCACTGAAAGATCTCATTGAAGCCGCCAAATCAAAACCTGGCAGCATCAAAGCAGGGGCCAGTGCAGCCGGTTCAATTCATCACCTTAACTTATTGGCCCTGGAAAACGGTTCCGGTGCTAAATTCAGCTTCATTCCCTATAAGGGTTCTGCTCCCAGCCAAAACGCCGCCATGGCCGGTGAAGTGTCGGTGGTGGTCACTTCCCTTGCTGAGCAACAGCAACTGCTGCGCGGCGGTAAACTGCGGCCGCTGGCCATGTTGATTCCGGAGCCATTCAAAGTTGAAGGATTGGGAATGATCCCGTCGTCTTTTGATTCATATCCCGGACTGTCCAAATACCTGCCGATATCACAGGCCATCGGATTTGCGATTCCGGCCGATGTCCCGGCGGACCGCAAAGCGGTGCTCGTAAATGCGTTTCATAAAGCAATGGCCACCGAAAAGGTGAAAAGCTGGGCCAAAGCAAATTACTACCTGCTGTCGGGCAAAACCGGGGCAGAGTCAAGAAAGATTTTTGACGCGCTCCAATCCAATTTTGCCTGGACGCTGTGGGAACTGAAAGCCGCTAAAGTAAATCCGGATAGTCTCGGTATTTCAAAACCATAACCATCACAGTTGGTGAAAGGGCTGGCATCCATGGATATCAGCCCTCACCGACCTTCAAATCTCACTGCATTGACTCCAGTTTAAAAAACCCGGTAAAAAATTGAGGATTGTTTACCATGATGGATAAAGACAAACTCCGCAAGGCGGATATTTTTTCTGGAGGTGTCATTATTTTATTCGGTCTGTGGATCATCGACCAGGCTTTGAAAATGCCGATGAAAGACTCCTGGGGAGGTGTTCAGAATGTATGGTTCGTTTCTCCGGCAATTTTCCCTCTATTTGTCGGAGCCGTGATCATGCTCCTTGGGGCCCTGCTTACTCGAACGGGCCTAAAGAGTGTGGGATTCCAAGAGCTGAGGCGTATTTTACGATGGCTTGGCAGTTCAGATCTGATCCGTTTTCTTAGGACCATGGCGGTAATTCGGTTTTACACTATTGTTGTCCTATTTTTTAGTTTTGTGTTTTTGAATATCCCGCGCATTGATTTCTTCTTGTGTAGTGTTCTTTTTCTGGTGGTGTTCATCAGCATGTTTTACTTTGACGATGCCACTCTGCTCAAGAAAATGCTCTTATTCTATTTAACAGGGACTTGCATATTTATCATCTATTTTGCTATGGGGCTTTCCACTGCACTAACGCCGACTTTGCCCTATACGAGTGACTGGCTTACCCTCGTTTTCATTATCGCCTACTGTGTCTATGTCTGGACATTGATCCGCAAAAACACGAGGTTGCGGAAAAAATATAAAACCAGCCTTATTTTAGCTGTAGTAGCGCCTTTTTTGATCGGCTTTATTTTCAAATATCTTCTACTGGTGCCCATGCCGAAGGAGGGTCTGATTGTAGCTCTGATGGATGCCATTTGGTATTTCGAATTCTAGGTTAACCAAGAAGGAAAACATATGCCGGTAATATTACTTGATCGTATCGGGTCATTTTTTGACATCGTCTTTCATCTTGCCGGAGACCCGGTCAGTATTGCAGTTCTTTTTGGATCCGTGCTGTTGGGAATTATCTTCGGCGCTATGCCGGGCTTGACGTCAACGCTGGGGGTCGCCCTGCTGACCGCCCTGACCTATGGTATGGATACAGCCTTGGCCATGGTATGCCTGCTGTCCATATATGTAGGTGGTACCTACGGTGGATCCTATGCTGCTATTCTGATCAATATTCCCGGCACGGCCGCCGCTGCTGCCACGGCACTGGATGGATATCCCCTTGCCTGCAGGGGAGATGCTGGAAAGGCCATTGGACTCACCACCACGACCTCTACTATCGGAACCATAATCGGTATGCTTTTTGTGGTAAGCATTTCCCCAGTTATTTCGCACTTTGCGCTGCAGTTTACATCTTTCGAATTTTTTTTATTGGCTTTTTTTGGCATTCTCATCAGTGGCACCCTGACCAGCCCGGATCTGGTCATCAAAGGATGGATATCAGGTTTTCTGGGTCTTTTTCTGGCATGCGTGGGCAGGGACCAATTACAGTTTTTCCCACGGTTTACTTTTGGGATCCCGGAACTTGAAGCCGGAATCGAGGTTGTGCCGGTGCTCATCGGCGCCTTTGGCATACCACAGATTATCCAAGTGCTCAAAGATCGCTCTGATATTCGCGAGGCTCAGAAGCTGCAACGTATTCTGCCGGAAATCGGAACCATCATTCGCAACATTCCGTCCATTATTCGTTCTGCACTGATTGGTGTCGGCATCGGCGCGGTACCCGGTATTGGTGAGGATATTGCCGGTTGGGTCTCTTACGGCACGGCCAAAAACACGTCCAAACATCCCGAAACATTTGGCAAAGGTGAATTAAAAGGCGTTCTGGCATCCGAAACAGCCAATAACGCTTGTGTGGGTGGTGCCATGATACCGTTATTGAACCTGGGCATTCCCGGCAGCCCGCCTGCCGCCATGCTATTGGGGGCGCTCATGTTGCATGGGATCACGCCGGGCCCGATGATCACCTTTGAGCATCCAAAATTCATTATGGAAGTAGCTGCCATTTTGCTGCTGGCCTCCGCCGCCATGTGGGTTACCGGAATGTTTATGGCCAAACAGGTGGTTAAAGTTCTGCGTATTCCGCCCCAGATTTTCATGCCCATAATCGGAATGTTGTGCATTATCGGCTCCTATTCGCTAGGGCTAAATATTGTCAATCTTTACCTGATGTTGCCGATTGGAATTATCAGCTATTTTCTGATCGAAATGGGGTACCCAATCGCCCCTTTGGTCATCGGGGTTATCCTAGGGCCGATGGCGGATGAAAATTTGAGGCGTGCGCTGATGGTGTCACAGGGCAGCTTTATGCCGATATTTCACAGGCCGGTTTCGCTCATTTTGTTTCTAATTATTATATGGACAGTATGCAGCCAGTTTCAATGGTACATGAAATTAAAAAATAGACTGACGGATTCCCTTTTCCGGCGAAAAACGCTAAATGGGAATTCAAAGATAGATATCAATTAATTGGTTGATTGAAAAACCGACCGGATCTGTGAACGGAGGAAATCTCATGCTTAAAATGGCAATCATCACCGGTTTTTTATCACGAACTAAAGATCGTTTTCACGAATATAACGAACCGATTGATCTGGATCAAAAGTTCAAAATGATGAGCGAAATAAAAGGTTATGACGGCGTAGAAGTAGTCTATCCTTACGAAGTCATTAAACCGAAACAGACCAAGGATTTATTGGAAAAATACAGCCTTAACCTGGCTGCGGTGAATGTGAACGTCAAAGGAGAACCTGAATTTCGCAATGGTGGTTTAACTTCAAATCGAAAAGAAGTTCGGGATAAAGCCGTAGGATTCATCAAAGAAGCTAAAGATTTTGCCGTTGCTGTAGGCGCAGACAAAATCACCTGCTGCCCGCTTGGGGACGGCTATGAATTTTCGTTTCAGTATGATTATGCCTTAGCCTGGAAATATCTGGTGGAAACATTCGCCGAAGCTGGCAACCACAAACCGGAAATACCACTGTTCATCGAATATAAACCGAGCGAAACAAGAGGACATTGCTTTATCGACACGGCCGCTAAAGCGCTTTGCCTTCTCAACGACATAAAATGCAAGGATGTGGGAGTTACGCTTGATTTCGGTCACTCCATGTACGGCAACGAAAATCCGGCAGAGGCTGTTGCCCTTTTAGCCGAGAGTCCTTATCGATACTACATTCACATTAACGATAACGACGGCAAATGGGACTGGGACTATTTTTGTGGAACCAAGCACTTTCTGGAATATGTCGAGTTTCTCTATTATTTGAAAAAATATGACTACAAGGATTACCTTACGTCAGATACATCACCGACGCGCTGGCATATCAAAGACACCTTCGAAGCAAATAGCCGGCTGTCCAACAAAATATGGAACCTTCTGGATCAGGTTGATGGGGGGCAGATTGCCCGGCTGATGTCCCGGGGCGACTATCTGAAAACCTGGCAATTCATCGAAACCAATATTTTTTCTTTGAAATAATGATATCTTAAAAGGCGCAAAGGAACATGAACGGAAATGGATCAGAGACTGATGAGGGTCGAAGAACTCAAAAACATGGCGGCGACGATCCGCTGTGACATTATCGATATGATCTGTACAGCCAATGCCGGTCATCCGGGTGGGTCGCTCTCGTCTGCTGATATTGTTACGGCGCTTTACTTCCGGCTGATGCGGATCGATCCTCAGAGCCCGAGGTGGCCGGATAGGGATCGTTTCATCCTTTCCAAAGGACATGCCTGCCCGGTTTGGTATGCTGCGCTATCCGAGAGGGGTTATTTCGACAAATCACATCTGGGTACATTGCGCCGGATGGGAAGTATCCTACAAGGTCATCCGGACATGAACAAAACTCCCGGCATAGACATGACGGCAGGCTCTTTAGGACATGGATTATCTGTGGGACTGGGTATGGCCTTGAGCGGCAAGTTGCAAAAAAAAGATTATCAAGTCTGGATAATCATTGGCGATGGCGAATCTCAAGAAGGATCAATTTGGGAAGCGGCTATGGCGGGCGCCAAGTGGAAACTCAACAATCTCACTGCCATTTTGGATCACAATAACTTGCAAAACGATTACAGTGTGGACGAGGTGATGCCAATCGAACCCATTGCCGACAAGTGGCGCGCTTTCGGCTGGCGTGTTGTTGTAATTGATGGCCATAATATGGAGGAGATTGTGCAAGCGCTGGAAGGAGCCAAGGCATACTTGGACGGTCCGACCATGATCATTGCTGAAACCATAAAAGGCAAAGGGGTTTCCTTTATGGAGAATGTGTGTGAATGGCATGGCAGAGCACCCTGTAAAGCAGAGGCGGAACGGGCTTTGGAAGAAATCCGGAGGTGTATTTGTGAGCAATAACAATTATCATTATGTTCGTTCCCATATTATACCGATGCTCTCCTCGGGAACTTTATTTAATGACGCTGATAAGATGCCTACACGGGCTGCCTATGCCAAGACTATTCTGGAAATTGCAGAATTCAACTCTAAAGTGGTGGTCCTTGACGCGGATGTGTCCAAGTCAATCGGAACCAATCAGTTTGCCGAAAAGTTCCCGGAACGTTCCTTCAACTTTGGAATTGCCGAACAGAATATGTTTGCGGCTGCCGCGGGTATGGCCACAACCGGTCTCATTCCGTTCGCTTCAACCTATGCTGTCTTTGCCAGCATGCGAGCCTTGGACATGGTCAGAAACAGCATCCACTACCCCAACTTGAACGTCAAGATTGCAGCCAGTCACGGTGGTATTACGCCCGGACCGGACGGCGTCACCCATCAGGGCCAGGAAGATCTTTCCATCATTCGAGCTATTGCCAATTCTACCATCATTGCTCCGGCGGATCCGTTGACGACCGGAATGGCCGTTAGAGCGGCAACAGAATATGAGGGCCCGGTATATTTAAGTTTCACCCGAAATCCAGTGCCGGTGATTTTCGATGAAGATTATCCTTTTGAAATCGGAAAATCCGTAACCGTGAGAGATGGCTCCGATGCAACGATTATCGCTATACGAGACCTTACCGCACACGCTATGGTCGCAGCAGAGCAACTGGCGGCCAAAGGTCTCAGTGTGAGAGTCGTTGACTGTCATACCCTGAAACCGCTTGATGTTGAAGCTGTTTTGAGAGCTGCCCATGAAACGGGCGCCATTGTCACAGCCGAAAACAATGTTTTCTTTGGTGGGCTGGGGAGCGCAGTGGCCGAGGTTTTAGTGGAAAACCATCCAATCCCTATGAGACGTATCGGAATTCGCGATACGTTTGCTGAATCGGGGCCTTATTTAGATCTGCTGGAAAAATATGGGCTATCGGCGAAGCATATAGCAACAGCCGTTGAAGAAGTTTTAG
>CAZSON010000080.1:0-8894 GCA_964608375.1 uncultured Desulfobacter sp.
TCCATCGCCGCTCCATTTATCATGCAGGCTTACAATTGGAATGAAGCCCAGATCGGCTTTATCTTCTCCGCCTTTTTCACCGGTTATGTGCTTTTTATGATTCCCGGCGGTGTGACAGCCGATCGATTCGGTTCTTATAAAGTAATGGCAACCGGTATCGCCTGTTACTCGCTGTTTACATTTATCAATCCGTTTTTCAGCCAGGTTTGGACCATGTTCCTTTGCCGATATATGGTCGGCATGGGACAGGGAGCAAATTTTCCGAGTATCAACAATTTGATCGCACGCCATGTGCCGCCGCATGATCAGGTCAAGGTTCAGGGATTCACTCTTTCGGGGATCACCCTGGGCATTGTGATCGGCTTTCCCCTGGGAGCCTGGATCTTACGGCTATGGAATTGGCCGGCCATATTCTATATTTTCGGTTTCATCGGATTCATTTTGCTCTTCATGTGGCTCAGTTTCGCGCCGAAGGATTCAGGCAATAAGGCTGTAAGGACAAAACTTCCCCGTGAACCGGTCCCCTGGAAACAGCTTCTCACTCACCGATCGGCCCTCGGACTCATGTTATCTTATTTCTGCCACAATTATGCAGGCGCTCTCTTTCTGGTTTGGCTTCCGACCTATTTGCGCCAGGTCCACCGGTTTTCAACTACCGCCATGGGTATCGGCGCCGCCCTGCCGGCCCTGGCAGCGGCGATTTTCATGAATATATCCGGCTGGTTTTCAGATTATCTGTTTAAAACCGGAAAATCGCGGGAGTTCAGCCGCAAACTTATGCTCTATTTGGGTATGGGAATTTCCGGGCTGTTATTGCTCGGTTTGGTCTGGGTTCATGATCCCTATCTGGCCTTAACTTTTTTAACGTTTTCCGCTGCAGGAAAGGCACTTGCAACCCCTGCATACTGGGCCTTATCTGTGGACATGGCCCCCCGCCATGCGGGTATCCTCTCTTCGATTATGAATACTTCCGGGAATATTGCCGGAATGATTGCACCTGTCCTGACAGGATGGCTTATTTCCTATTTTTCCGGGTGGAATCAGGCGATCTGGGTGGGGGCGATTGTCACTCTCCTGGGGGTTGCAGTTGCAGTTCCTACTATCAGGTCTTCTGAGATCGATTAGCTTTTGATGGATCAATTAATCCCAGCGCACTTTTAACCATTCGATTTGTTATCGCACGCATTATATCAAAGGGGACCAGTTGAAACAGCTCCAGCGAGCGGTACTTCTCAGCAATCTCCTCCACCAGCAGATCGATATCCTGCAGCTCTTCATAGCGTTTTTGGATGCGGTGCCTTTGTTCACGCGTAGCGGCAAGACCTTTCGGAATAATCTCTGAAACCTCCTCCCCGGTCAGGACACCGCCGTGCTCATAACCGACCAGATCGACCGAAAGGGACTCAATTTTTTCCAGACTACGGATATATTCATCGTAATCATGGTTTGCCGTGACGGTAAGCTCCCTTTTACCGGTTTCTGGAAATGGGAGGGCGTCTGCCGGAAACAGTGCACTCAACTCGGGCACATAGGTGGTCAGTGAACAGCGCGAATGGCCGGGGGTCAGGTAAAAGCGTAATGTCAATCCACCACTCAATTCGATCTGATCGTCATCTTCTACCTGGCGTTCTATCGGAAAGGATCGAAAATCGAGTGAAATTCCATCATGAAAATGGGGGCGGTTTAAAGATTCAAGAGTTTTTCGGTTGACTTTTCGCATCAGGCAAACCGGTTGGCTTTTATTTATAATATGGGCGCAGTACGGTGAAGCGATCTTTTGAATATGCGGATACTTTGTGATCAGATAGGGCACGGCCCCGCAGTGATCGTGATGGGCGTGAGAAATTACAAGGTATCGGATCCGGGCGCGGTCTATATGAAATCGATCCAGCTGAGCTTCCAAACGAGGAACTTCCCAGGCGACTCCTCCGCCTAACAGTGCGTATTGATCCCCCCTGATGAGATAGATCGAGCTATGGCGTGACCCCAATAATAAAATTTGGTCGGTGATCGCTCCAGCTTTCTGAATCCGCATGTCAAAAAAATCCTTTCCTCCATCCTCACCCGGTGTTCCGGATTGGTACCCGAAAGAAATTTTTTATGCTATCTGAAGGCGATAGTCAACTGATAAAGTTATTGACATGCCACATTGTGATATATTAAAATATTTTTTCGCAACTGATCGTAAATTCAAAATCTTGTTGACTTTGATCTTTTTTTTTATGAATCGACATTTTAATCGCTTGACATTGATATTCTCTTAATTTATGAAGACACATCTGTTAGACTCCGGCACCGGCGATTCACAGTTTACAGCCTGAAGAAATTTACTATTCTGAGTTTAACAATATAATCGTTTTCCCATAGACTCTATCAAGAACCGTAACTTAATCGATGAAAGGAGGTGAGACAGAACGATTCAAACGATAGACGGCCATCTGAGAGTCTATTTTTAATACACTGAAATAGATTATCTTAGATTTTTATCACTTTATCAGAGAATTTTAATCATTAAGGAGGTAAGATAAAATGCCAAGACTTGGAATTGAGTTTGATGAAGAAGCTCAGAAACAATTGGAAATTCCGCTTGGACAACGGGAGATGTATCCCACCGTAGGTAAATATGTGGCCGAGATCCTCCGTGAGCAGGGTGTCACCGTCGCCTGGGGGGTTCCGGGTGGTCATATATGGCATTTCGTTGATGCCATCTCACGCATCGGAATCAAACTTGTTATTTTCGGACACGAACAAAACGCCGTATATGCCGCCGAAGGTTATACCCAGGTTACACAAAAACCGGCAGTTGCATTTGGCACTGTGGGCCCTGGCACAGGGAATGCTTTCAGCGCCATGCAACAGGCGTTTCTGAGCAATTCACCGATTATCTTTCTTGGAGGCGGTATCGAACAAGAGCACGACAATCTGTACAACACCATCCAGGAAAGTATCATGGCAGAATTTTTTGAGCATGTGACTAAATGGTCCCAGCGCGTGTTTTATCCGTGGTCGGTCAAGCAGTTCATGACCCGCGGTTTTCGCATTGCCACCACAGCGCCGATGGGCCCGGTTGCATTCGAATTGGGTATTGACTGTCTGTTCATGAAAGACGAAGCTCGTGCGCATTACTGGGGAGCCTTTTTCCCGCAACATGCCGATTACCTTCCCAACTGGCGCCAGGAAGACACCCAAACACCGATCGTTTCCGGAGCTGATCCGGCATCCATCGAAAAGGCAGCCAAAGCGATCTTTGAGGCCAAGAAACCGTTTATGATCCTGGGCGATTATGCGGCATGGGATCAAGCCGGACCTGAGCTTGAGGAATTTATCAATCTGACCAAAATGCCTTTTAATACACGGCGCCTCGGCCGGGCGGCGGTCAGTGAGAAGCATGAAATGCATCACCGTGGTTTTCCGCCCTTCAGGAACGAGTTTGACCTTATGATTCCGGTAGGGCTTAAAGTCGGGTTCTTTGACGGCTACGCCGGTGGATGGCCCGAATCGGTCCAGATTGCCCCGAGCAACGATTATGTCTGGACCTATATCAACACCAAAGCGGAACTGGTCGGCAACACAAAAGTTGTTCTGAAGCAGCTGAACGAGTGCATCAAAAAGAACGGCTATGGCCAGGTCGGTCCTGAACGTGAAGAATGGGCCGAACGCTGCAAGAAATCGATGTCTGAAGCAATCGAATCCCGAAAAGCCCGTGCGTACAAGTACGGTCCTGATCATCCGCGGTATAAGAGCAAAGATATTCTGCATTACGGATACTGCTCCCAGATTATCCGCGAGGTGAATGAGGAGCTGTACGGCAGCGCCGTCCGTGTATCGATCGACGGGTACACCATGAGTGACTTTGTCATGCCCTATCTCTGCTTCACGAGACCCGGATCATGCATAACGGCCAACGATCAGGCCGGTGTGGGTCACGGTGTGGGCCAGGCCATCGGAGCGGCTATCGGTGATTTGGAAAACGGCTCCAGGATTCCGTTCCTCTCCCTGATGGGTGACTCGGGTATGTGCAACGCTGCCATGGATATCCACGTGGCGGTACAGTACAAGCTTCCGATTGTCTATATGATCAGCAACAACTGCGGATGGATGCCGGGTATGAAATATCCGTGGTACGGCCCCAACTGGGACATCCTGGGCGATCAGGATGTCGTCGGCGGTGAGTGGCTCGGTATAGATATAACCGGTGAAGAAAGGTCGCTCGATACACGCTACGACAAACTGGCCGATGTTTTTGCCGGCAACGGTCCTGTTCTTGGCCAGGTCTGCAACCGTGAAGAGCAATTCAGAGAGCAGTTGAAACAGGCCTTTAACTATGCTGAAACAACAGGTCCGGTGATCATGAACTGCATCATGGATCAGCACCTGGTCAACAAAGCGGTAATCGGTCCGGTTTACTCCCTGATGTATGTCCATATTCCATGGGACGAACTGCCGCTCAGAGGCAAACATTCCCGCCGTAGCACAATGAAGGGATTTTTGCCAGCACTGCAGGAAATGCCGGAAATGCCTATCTTTGATTCCTGGGAACCTTTAACAGAGGAAGAGTTTGGATACGAGCCGAAACTTGATTACTTCAAGTAAGCTTTATGTGTTCGTTCTCTTCATAAATTCAATAACTTAAATGACAACACAGAAAGGGGGGAGCTTGTCTAAAAGTTCCCCCCTTATTTTTTAAACCGGATAAAGGAGGAAATGAATTGTCTTTTCTAGGACCGAAAAAGGAAAGGATTGCGGCAACAACTTTGACGCGCACCTTAATCACCGGCTATGTGAAACAGCTATTTAAACGCCCGGACTTTCCTGTTGAAGTTTATATAGCACTCGATGACGGCGCAATGGCCTTCAAGGGAGACGTTATCTGGCCGAATACGGAATGCGAACACCCCTTTGATTTTATCCCGATCGCGCGAATAGACGATCTGGTGATGAATTTGCCTGAAAAGGGAGACTTTCTACAAAAACTGGGCGTTGAGCGGATGGAAGACGTCACCCCGGAACCCGAGGGCAGGTTTTGGGAAGAGTTCGCATTTGAGTTTGCGGATGTTGTCGCTAATGTAGAGCTGACCTGGGAATGAGCGGTAAACGGTTCATTGCGGTGCGGGGTGAAAGCTGTCTGGATTGCGGATTTTGCCGCCGGTTTGTAGCGTGTTCCAAAATGCAAACCGGGTGTATCGGGTGCGGCGCCTGCATCAAAGGATGTCCCCAGGGCGCCATACGTCTCCAACCCCTTGCTGAGCCGAAATCCAAGATTCATTTTACGGTAGACGGAGAAAAATATTTGACCCGGGGTCCTGTTTCCGTGCTGGAGGCGTTGCGTGAACTCGGCAGAGTAGCCGATGAGTCTGAATCCAAGATAGGAAGTATTCAACCGTATTGCAGGACCGGCGGTTGTTGGAACTGCGCTGTTGTAATAGATGGGGTTCTGGACAGAAGTTGTGTGACTCCCCTCCGGGATAAGATGGAGATCATCACAGCCCCTGAGATTCTTCAGCAGACCGAGCCCAAGCGAACCGTAACCCTGATGCGTCCTGCGCCCCACTATCATCCATCTGTCTTTACCCACGGGTGCAATTATCACTGCGATTTATGCCACAATTGGAATCTGACCTTTTCTTCATCTTCTTCTTCCCGAAGCGCCATTCACCCCAGGGAAGCGGCAGCAAAACTCAATCTAGATCCTGAACAAGATTTTTGGATCGGTATTTCGGGCGGGGAACCGACTCTGAACCGCACATGGCTTACGGAACTGGTAAAAACGCTTCACAACACAGTTCCTGAGAGCCGCATACAGCTGGATACCAATGCATCGCTTTTAACCCCGGACTACATCGACGAACTGGTGTCAGCCGGCATAACGGACATATCCCCTGACCTGAAAGCTCTCCGTTTGGGGACATTTATCAAAGCTTGTGGAACACGATCGGAAAAAATTGCCCGCCGGTATCTGGAAACCTCCTGGAGCGCGGTTCGCTACCTGGACAAAACTTACCGCAAAAAGGTGTTTATGGCCGTTAGTTTACCCTGCCATCCCCGTATTCACTCGAAAGCTGAAATAGAAGACATCGGCCGAAGCATTGCCGGGATCAACCCTGAAATGCCGGTTACATTGATTGAATACCAACCGGCTTTTCACCTTCGGGATTGGCCATTTCTCAGTCCAAAAATAATGGAACAGGCCCAAAAGATTTTAGAGTCAACCGGGCTTCATAAGGTAATCATACAGGGAGGATCTGAAATTCCGCGGGCTATTGACCCGGAAGAATTGGCGATGTGCTCAGAAGAATTTTAAAAAGAAGGGAGGAAACGAATGCGAATCATACTGATCGGTCAGGCCGCATTTGGGGCAAAAGTATTGGAGACTTTGCTGGAAAAAGGTGAGAACGTCGTGGCTGTTTACACCCCGCCGGACAAACCGGCCGGCCGGCCCGATCCGCTCAACGAACTTGCCCTTTCTAAAAACATTTCGATTTTTCAACCCGAGACGTACAAAGATGATCATGTATTCAAAGAGTTCAAGGGGTTAAACCCCGATCTTGCTGTGATGGCATTTGTAACCGATATCATACCGGCGCGCTATTTTGAACAGCCCTCAAAAGGGACAATCAATTACCATCCATCTCTTCTACCCCGACATCGAGGCGCCAGTGCCATCAATTGGGCGGTAATCATGGGTGATACCCCCACCGGGCTAAGCATCTTTTGGCCTGACGGAGGGATCGACACCGGGCCTATCCTTCTTCAGAAGGAAATTGGCATCGGTCCGGATGACACAACCGGTTCTCTCTATTTTAACCATCTTTTTCCGATGGGAGTGGAAGCGATTATCGAATCGATAGAAGCGATAAAGGAGAACCGGGCGCCTAGAATTGCACAAAATGAGGCCGAGGCTACATATGAACCCCCATGCGATGACCGAGTGTCATCCATCGACTGGAGCGAGCCTGCCCGGCAAGTTTATAATTTTGTCCGCGGCTGCGACCCGCAGCCCGGCGCCTGTGCAGTTTTTAAAAAAGAAAAAATCCGTTTTTACGGAGCTAAACTGATTGAAACGCCGATCGATAAAACAGCCGGAACCATCCTGCAGATTGATAATGATGGGATGCATGTGGCCGCCCTGGGCGCTAAGCTCATAATCGGCAAAATAAAATCAGATAAAGGCAAAAAAATGCCCGCGTATGAATTTGCGAGTCAGGAAGGATTAAAGCCGGACGATCGCTTCGATGCTTAAAAACCGTCAGGAATATGTTTTTCATCTGTTTGAACTCGTGGGGATAACGCTCATAACAATTTTTTTCTGTGAATGAACAATTAAACAGGGAGTTATATACTAAAACGTGGCATCTGTCATATTTGAAAAAGATAACAACATTCTGCGGGTCTCTTTGAATCGCAAAACCGTGTTCAATGCGGTCAACACTCAGGTCTTACGAGAACTTGAATCTGGAATAAAAGAACATAGCGGTGATAGCGGTATTAAAGCGTTAATGCTTTTCGGTCAGGGAGGGTGTTTTGCTTCCGGGGCAGATATCAAAGAACTGACCGATCTTGATGAGGAAGGTATCCGAAAATTTCATCGTCTCAGAGAAAAGACGTTTTCTCTTTTAGAAAAATTTCCGTCGCCGACCTTTGCGGCCATTGAAAAGTATGCCCTTGGTACAGGACTGGAACTGGCACTATGTTGCGACTTCAGAATAGCCGCCGACAATGCACAGCTGGGTGTGCCTTCATCAAAACTCGGGATTGTGGAAAGTTACGAATATATCACCCGATTGGTCAGGGCGGTCGGTCCCTTTCAGGCCAAAAAACTGATCGTATCAGGAGAAAAAATTGACGCGGATACCGCCTTTAAAATCGGTCTGATTGAAGAAATCACACCACCGGATGCCCTTTTTAAACGCGCAGAGGCATTGCTGGAAAATATTGCCGGTAACTCGAGCATCGCCATGCGGTTGTCAAAAAAAGCGGTTGAAGTCTGCATGAAAGATCCGAATCTTTTTGATGTGAGTGACACGGCAGGTCTCATGGTTGCCTCTTTGAAGGCAGAAGATTTCAAAGAGGGTACAAAGGCATTTTTGGAAAAACGCAAAGCAAAATTTAAATAGCCGTTTGATAGGCGTTTTATGCTCATCGACTCCCATGCCCACCTTGATGCACCGTACTTTCGGGATCGACTCCCCGCTGTGTTGGATCGAGCCAAAAACGCCGGTGTGGAACGGATTATCACTATCGGGGTGACACCCTCAAGCAGCAGAAATTGCATGAAGATTGCTGAAAAATATCCTTTTGTATTTGCTGCCGCCGGTTACCATCCCCACTGGGCCAAAGGATCTGATCCAGACCTCTTGACCCAGGCCGAAAGAGTTTCCGCTGAATCGTCGGTGGTTGCTTTGGGAGAAATCGGCTTAGATTACCATCATTTTCATTCGCCCAAGCAGGATCAAATCAGATTGTTTCGTCACATGCTGGAAATTGCAGTGGCTGCCCGTCTTCCCGTAATCATCCATGACCGAAAAGCACATGCTGATGTGTATGAAATTCTTTGTGCATTTCAGGCCCAACTGGCCGGCGGGATCATTCACTGCTTTTCAGGGGATTGGAACCTGGCGCAAAAGTATCTGGATTGGGGGTTCTATCTCTCTATTCCAGGCCCGGTTACCTATCCTAAATCCCATGATTTAAGGGAGGTTGCCAAAAAAACACCGCTGGAAAGGCTGCTGATCGAAACCGATGCGCCACACCTGACACCCGCCCCGTGCAGGGGTCGGAAAAACGAACCTGCCTTCATTCGTTACACCGCTCGGGAAATAGCTAGTCTACGCAATATCTCGCTGGAAAAAGTTGCTGATGTCACATCACAAAACGTGTGTCATGCTTTTAATCTT